>CAYRFY010000447.1:0-7064 GCA_964423635.1 uncultured Armatimonadia bacterium
CCTTCTCCCTCTATCGCCTCCAGTTCCAGGGCGGTGCCAGCATGAGACTCGGGCAGATCAGGTGCTTCTGCCCCCACTATCCCCATGGCGTCACGAAGGCGGCAGACGACGAATGGATCTCGTGGATCGCCAGTGACGACTCGGCGAGCTTCAAGGTCGACCAGTGGGGGCTGCCGGGCTGCAGCCCGGTCCCGACGCCCGAGCCTCCCGCGGTGACTACGACGCCACCCGCGACGGGGACGGACACTCCAACCACGCAGGACACCGAGGCGATAGCCCCCTTCGTGGGCGCCTGGCTGGACCCGACGGCGGGAACAGTTGTCCACGTGCTGCGGGACGGCATCTTCCTGCTCACCGGCAGCGGGGATCCCGCTCGCGCGATCGTGGCCGGTACATGCGGCGTGTCGGGAGACACCCTCCGCCTGCGGACGTGTCTGACCGACCCATCTCAGCTCTGGGTGGCCGGAGTGGTGCCCGAGATGGCGGCGAAGAGGCTCACCGGCGGCGGGTTCGATCTGACGACGATGGTGGAGGTGGCCAAGGAGGGCGGAAACCTGGTGGGCACCATGCGGTCGTGGCGTGCGTCCTTCGAGGCCAATGGAGACCTGCGGACCTTCGAGCCGTGGAACGGGCCCGCTGTGCCGCCGACAGCGGTCTCCTGGCAGCCGGCACCCGCCGGTACCACCTACCCGTTCGCGACGGGAGCGGGGACATTGCGGGACTTGTTGACACGGTAGGCACTCTCCAGGAGCCCACAGGTGTGGCGTTGATCGGGATCAGGACGGCGACGGCCCCGAGCCGTCGCCGTCGCTGCTCCTGCCACTCTGTGGTCGCAGGCTGGCCAGACCCTCTATCCGGCGGCCTCGTACGAGCGCGCCAATAGGGCCAGGAACTCTTCGTCGACTTCGGCCTCGCTTTCCAGGACCGTGGACACATGACAGGCGCTCCAGCCCTCAAACTTGTCGTTGGGCTGCCTGATCAGTCGTGGGATGCGCTCTGCCTCTGATGGCTCCAGACGCAGGCCAATCCGGAGCCCGTCGGTCAGCACCTTCACCACGGCGAAGGCGTAGCGGCCGGACAAGACAACGTGTTTCGAGTTGGCGTGCACGGAGAAAGGCCCCAGGTGTTTGCGTGCCCTGTCCACCAACGCAGTGAAGACCGCCCGGCTCTGGGGCCTGCCGGCGAAGTGCACCTCGACCGGGTCAGCGGAGACGCCGGGCCGCCCGGATTCCAGGACGGCGGTCGCCGTAGCCTCGGCTCCCACGTCGCCCCCCACCTCCGTCGCGGCCGTTAGCCGCTTTCTCAACTCGTCCACCTTCTGCCAGGTGCCGTCGCTGTCCTGGATGCTCCAGAACTGCCAGCCATCCACGGCTTGCCATCCGGTGGCGTGAGACCCGGCGGCCGACGGTGTCGCGAAGCGCTCGCCCTCGACGCTCAGGTGGCCGTCGTCGGTAACCTGCGCGAGGACTTCTCGTCCCTGAGTGGTCGCGTGCCACCGGTCGCCGGCCCTTGCCAAGCCCGCGGCCAGAAGGTCCGCCAGGGTGATGCGGGGTGTCCGGCCGGCATGTGCCCCGCCCGGACCGCGTGCGGCGAGTGTCTGCTGCCGCACCTCCGCGAGGGGCTCCGGCGACCCGCTACCGGCACCGGCTAAGCGCGCCTCGGCCTCAGGGGGCGCGGCCTCGCCGCTACGCAGGCGCTCGCGAAGCTCGGCCACCGGTCGCCAAGCGCCCTGCGCGTCCTGGTAATGCCACAGGTCCCAACCGTTCACCTGATGCCACGTCCTGAGACCCAGGGCCCGCGCGCCGGCCTGCGAAGGCGTTCCGCAAGGCTGTCCGTCCACCAACAGGTCCCCGTCTTTCGCCACCTCGGCCAGCACGTAGCCGTCGCCGACCTCGGCCCGCCACTGATCTCCCGCAGTCATCAGTCCTGCGGCCATCAGGCTCCCCAGCGGGACGTGGCGCGGTCTCTCGTCCCCCTCCCGGCCGCCCGCGCCCTCCTCACCCACGGCAGGCTGGGGAAACTGGACATCAACGTCGGCCCGCCTCAGTGACCCCCTGATGTCCGAGGGCGAAAGACCGGGGGCCTGCCTGCGCACGAGGCGCACCAGCCCCTCATCCACCTCGGCCAGTAGAGCCTCCAGTGCATCGCGAACCTGGCGGTCGACGAAGTGCGCTCGCCACAGCCGGATGATCTCCTCGTCACTCAGCTTCGGTTTGGACAGCAACTCGAGCGTGTCGAGGGTGTGCGCCTCCTCGTCGGCGTTGGAGATGGCAACGGAGCGGAACAGCTTCTGCTCCACATCGACCGGAGCGTGGGCGTTGTAGATACAGTAGCGGTCACCATCGGAGAGTACGCACCACTCGACCCCGGCGGCGTTGGCATAGTTGACGACCTGGGACTTCCACTTGTGGTCATCGAGGTTCGTGTCCAGTGCCTTGGCCTCAACGAATAGCACCGGTGAACGCTGAACAAGGAGTGCGTAGTCCACAGGGTTGTCCTGCTGCCTGTACCGGTACTCGGTCTTCACCTCATCCGGATCGACGGTGTCCCAACCCAGAGCGTCCAGGACCGGCGTGATGAGGGATGTCTTGGTTTGCGTCTCACCGATATGGTCTCTGCGATCGCGCACCTGCTGGATGCTGCGCCTGACCTTGCGCACGGCGGCAGTGAGGCGTTCCCGCAGATCCGGGCAACCGGCCATGACTGATCTCTCCCTCCGTCTACGGCGCGTCGCGCTTGCCCGCCGCGGTCGCCTCCCCGGCCGTTCTGTCCCCTCGCCATCGCTCCCGCCCTGCGGGACCGTTCCTGTTTCCTGTCACCTGCCGTCCCCGCCGTTTCCGTCCCTGCCGTTCCTGTCACCTGTTCCCGGTCACCTGTTCCCTGCCGTCACCCCACCAGCCCCCAGTCCGCCGCCGACTTGTCCAGCCCCAGACCCTCCAAGATCGCCTTCAGCTCGGTGGCCATGGCCTCGGGGTCTCCCGAATCGAGGGTCTGCCCCAGTTTTGCGGCAAGGCGATGGGCCCACAGGCCGAAGGCCAGATGCGTGCGCCGGGCCTCGAGCCCGAGACGCTTGGCCATCTCGGCGGGGACGCCCGTTTCGGCCAGGGGAAGCTGTGCCGCCTCCGCGGCCGAGGCGGAGAGGGCGAGGCATCGTTGGAGCAGCTCCGGTGTGGCCTCGGCCTTCGGAAGCACACCCGCCCAGCCCGAGGCCAAAAAGCGCGGGGCCACCTCCTGAGGCTGGTCCCAGAAGTCGGCCATCACGCCGATGGGCCGGTCGTGGCCGCCGGTGAGCTCGGCATACCGCGTCAACACCGCCCCGGCCCGGGCGCCGTAGAGTGCGGCGAAGGCCTCGCGCAGACCGATGGGGCTCTGCGGGTTCCAGGTATTGGCGGCGAAGGTCACGTAGTTGGGCCGCCACAACTGGGCCTCGCGGGTGTTACCCAGGACGAAGAACCCCCGGGCGGAGGCGGGGTCTCTGACGACCGGGTAGGCCTCGTAGTAGACCTTCCAGTCCGTGGTATCCCCGGGGAAGAAGTTGTGCCAGGCCAGGGGCGGGGTGCCAAAACGCTCCGCCGACTGCCGCAGGAACTCCGGGGTAACCTGGGTGATCCAGCAGGTGAGGGGCTCGGCCAGTCCGGCGGAGAGATTGGTCAGGTATGCCCGCTGGTCCTCGGCGTCGGCGGCCGTGTAGTCGGCCCCCACCTCGTAATAGACCCGGGGACAGAAGACCACCTCGATGCGCCCCTCCAACCTGGGCTTGAGACGGTTGAGGAACGCCGCGTGGGCCTTTCCCAGGCCGGCGAAGCCGGGGCCGAAGCGCTCCCTGTCCGCCGCCGTGAACACCTCGTTGGGACGGTCGTCGGCATTGATGGTCAGCCAGCGATAGCCCTTGTCCGCGGCCTCCAGCGCCCAATCCGCGTACTCATCGAGGGCTTCAGTGCTCTGGAAGTCGAACTCATCGGGCAGGTGGCGGGCGGGCATGAGCCGGATGCCGCGGCGATTGGCCTCCGCCGTTACCTGCTCCGAGCCGCCGGCGCCGCTGAACCAGGCGTTGAGCTTGAAGAAGGTGCAGAAGTCCAGCCAGGCAGTGGAGGTCGGGACGGTGATTGGGCCACGGACCTCGCAGGCGGGCTCATCCTCAATGCTGCAGGCCGGCGCCAGCAGAAGACCATCGTGGACGCGCAGGAGCTGGAGCAAAGTGGCCACACCGTAGGCGAGTCCCACGGGATCGGCGGCACGCAGCAGCACCCCGGCCTCCGGGGAGATCACAAGATCGTAGGCCTGATCGGGCAGCGCCGCCTCCGGCTGCAGGGCCAGATGGACCCCCGGCTCGCCGACAGCGGCCGCCTCGCAGCCCATGGCGGCCAGCCCCCGTGTCAGCAGTTCCATCGCATACAGCTCCGGCGTGCCGCCGACGAGCGAGGTGGCCACCCGGGGCCCGGCCTCCCCCAGCCTCACCCCGCGCTCTGCTGCGAGCTCGCCCCGCGGCGTCGGCACCACCAGCACGGGATCATCGGGCCGGTGGGTGGCGATGATTTGCTCGATGATGTCAAACGGGTTCATCTCCTCCCTCGGCCCATCACCCCAGGGGGCGCTCCCCACCGGTCCCAGGACAAGCACCCGGGACCAGGCCGCGTCATCGAACTCCGGGCGCTCCCAGCCGTCCGGGCCCTCTGGGCTCACCCGGAACTCGGCATCCGAGACCAGCCCGACACCGTCAAGCTTGAGCAGTAGGGCGCCGGGGCCGCGGGCGGTGTTTTCAGCCCGTACGGCGATGACGTTGCGCCCTGCACGCAGAAGCGGCGCCACCTCGAACCGGTACACGGTCTCCCACGAGTCACCGCCGCCCACGCGCCTGCCGTTGACAAAGGCCTCGAAGCAATCATCGGCGGTGAGCAGAAGCTTCGCCGATGCCGGAACCTGCTCCAGCTCGAAGGAGCGGCGGAAGTAGCGAGAGGCCGCGGGGGCCCAGTTCGGAGGGCCTTCGCCGTCGATCCAGACCCACGATGGGGTGGGCTCGGCGGCGAGCAGTTGGGTTGCCAACAGCAGCCAGGCCAGCATGGGATACCTCCGGGGGACGATGGGATAGCCCGCATTTCGCCCGAGGGTGAAGGGTGTCCTTCCGCGCATAGCAGCGCCGCACCAGGTAAGGACTTGGCGACAGGTTCGGGGAATAGACCACTAACCAGTCCTTCCCAACGTCCCGAGAAGGAGCACAGAGACAATGCTGGTACGATACCTTGGCCATTCCTGCTTCACCGTCTCCGACGGCATCCACACGGTGATCTTCGACCCGTTCCTGACGGGCAATCCGGATGCGGCGATGGGCCCGGATGACGTTGTCGCCGACGCCGTCCTGCCCAGCCACGGGCACGGCGATCATCTGGGGGACACCATTGCCATCGCCAAGCGTCTGGGCATTCCGGTGGTGTGTATTCACGAGCTGGCCGGCTGGTGCTCCCGGCAGGGCGTGGAGGCCGTGGGGATGAATATCGGGGGGAGCTGCGAATTCCCCTTCGGACGTCTCAAGCTCACCCTCGCCTGTCACGGGTCGGGGGTGGCCGGCCCGGACGGCGCTTTCGAGTACGTGGGCCCGCCCTGCGGCTTTCTCCTCACCATGGGGGGCCGAACACTGTACTTCGCCGGCGACACGGCGCTGTTCTCCGACATGTGCCTCATCGGCGATGAAGGTGTGGACATCGCGCTCTTGCCCATCGGGGACCACTACACCATGGGCATCGAGGATGCCGTGTGGGCGGTGGAGTTTCTCCGTCCGGGTGTGGTCGTGCCCATGCACTACAACGCTTTCGAGACGATCCGCAAGGACCCGGCGGTGTTCGCCGAGCGAGTGGCGGCCACTGGGGCTGAATGCAGGGTGATGGCGCCGGGGGAACAGATCGAGGTGTAGGGGGCAACGGCCGTGGCGCGTGTTTCGTGGCGCGCAACGGCCGACGGCGCCGCCCCCTGCGGATCCCGCCGGCGGGACCCGCTTTCCCTCTCCTTCGCAAACACCGCTCAGGAGAGGGCTACGGCCGCCGGCTCGGCACCGTCGCTTTGTAGGGCGCGGGCCTGTACCGCGCCAGGAAGGCTTTCCAACACCAACGCCGAACGAAGGCGGCGCACAGGTCGCCGCCCCACAACGGCCAATGGCCATGGCGAGGCGGCGACGGCAAGACCCGAAAGGAAATGCCCATGAACTCAAGCAGCAAGCTCATCATCGGTCTCGTATTTGCTGTGGTTGTTCTGCTGATAGCGGTCGTTGGTCTCGTGGCCTACATGGCCGGGCAGCGCTCGACGGCCGAGATGGCGTCGGCGGGTGGCAGTGCAGAGCGTGTTGTGGTACCGCCGCCTGCGGAGGCACCCGGGACTGAGAGCCTGCCACCAGAGGAGGAAGAAGAAGACGTCCCCGTCGACGACCAGCCGCCGAGTCTGGAGCCGTTCCCTCCGACTCTGGAAGAGCTGGAGGCGAACCCGCGCGCGATGGCGGCCGCTGAGGCCATCGTGACGGGGTCCGAAGGGTGCCTGAGCCTGGAGAACTTCGGCAAGCATGGTGAGGGCGGCTGGATGGCGGAGTACCAGGCCCAAAGCGGCAACTACCTGCTGCTGGGCTGCAGTGACGGCTGGGACCCCCAGGAGGGGTTCGTGACCGGTTACACCACGCTCTTGCGAGAGACGCCCACGGGGTTTGAATACGTCACCGCCGGTCAAGACATCCCCGAGGTCGCCACTCTGCGCGCAGCGGGCATCGCTCCGGACGAGTACCGCCGGCATCTGCTGCCCCTCTATGGCGACTGGCCATACGATGGCGGCGGCGAGGTGCAGGACTGGTAGGGGCGACGGGGACGTCTGTGGCGCGTAACGGCTTGGGCGGCGGGGAGACGGCACGACTCGCTGCCGTCGGCCGTATCCCTGTGTTGAGACCTTCTCCGTGGAACTCCGCGCTCTCCGTGTCATGTAGATCGGGCCTGTTGGCCCGTATGTGTCTAGCGCCCCGTGCCGCCCTCCATTCCACCTCCCCCGGCGGCTCGCAGAGCCGCTTGCCGGGAGAGTCTGGCGATCCCGCT
>CAYRFY010000448.1:0-7063 GCA_964423635.1 uncultured Armatimonadia bacterium
CCCGCATCCGGTGATCGTATACCTCAAGGAGCAGGAGTACGTCACCGAGTTGGGCGGCTCCATGCGCCTGGGAGCCTATGACTGCAAGCTGGCCGAGGGCTCTCTGGCCGCTTCTCTGTATGGTACCGAGATGGTCTCCGAGCGACACCGGCACCGGCTGGAGGTTAGCAACCAGTACCGGGAGATCCTGGCCCAGCACGGCCTCAGCTTCTCCGGCACTTCCCCCCAGGGAGACCTGGTGGAGATCATCGAGTTGCCGGGGCACCCGTTCTTCATCGCTTCTCAGTTCCATCCGGAGTTCAAGTCACGCCCCAACCGGGCCCACCCGCTGTTCTCCGGCCTTATCGCCGCCGCCCTGCAACGCTGCCACAGCATGGAGGCCCCGCCACAGGCGAGCTGCTGCTCGGGTGAGGCTGAGTAGACGGACCGCTCGGGCGCCCGGCACTTCGGGAGCGGTCCTCGTGCCGCTCCCGAAGCGTCTCCCGCTGTCTTCCGGGCTCATCTCCCAGCGTCGGAGGTACGAGCTACCATGGCGCCTCGTCTGTTCCGGAGAGCGGTCGTCGTCCTGCTGTGCCTGTTTTCCCTTCCACCCGCCTCCGCCCAGCAGCAGTACCCCGTCCCGGTCCCGGAGCCGGTGGAGAGCCCCCTCCTTGTGGGCTGCTACTACTTCCCCGGCCACTTCAACGCCATGCGCTGGGTCCCGATGGCCCGCTACCGCCATCCCTACCCGCTGCTGGGCTACTATCGCGACGGCGAGCCGGAGGTGGCCGACTGGCACATCAAGTGGGCGGTGGAACACGGCATCGACTACTGGGCCTTCGACTGGTACTACGACCACAAGACAGGCTCGGTCCACGAGCACAACAACGCCCTGGAGTTGGGCTTCCTCAACGCAAGGTACCGCGACCTGATCGACTTTGCCATCTTCTGGTGCAACGAAGAGCGGTCCGACGAAGCCTACACCGAGGAGCAGATGCTGCTCCTGGGACGCACGCTGCGGGACCGGTACTTCGCTCAGAGCAACTACCTTCGCTTCGAGGGTCGCCCGGTCGTCTTCATATCCAGGCCACTGCGGTTCATAGATAGCTTCGGCGTCCCGGGATCGGCGGCAATGTGGCGGAAGATCAGCGCCGAGGCCGGCGCCGCGATCTACCCCGTCGCGCTCCATCATCAGCAACAGGAGACACTGAAAGCAGCGGGCTTTGCGGCCATCTCCGCCTACAACTACGCCGGCGTGAACGTCCCTGAGGGCCAGAAGCAGGCGCCGTATGACACCATGGTCAGCGGCTATGAGAGCACCTGGCAGGTCGCCAGAGGCGACGGGGTGCTCCCCTACATCGTTCCGGTATCCCCCGGTTGGGACTCCCGCCCGTGGTATGGCGACAGCGCCATGGTCCGCACCAACCCGCGGCCCGAGAAGTTCCGCCGGATGTGCGAGGCCGCCAAGAGCCAAGTGGACCCGCGTCTCAACGCCGTGATTGTCGAGTGCTGGAATGAGTTCGGCGAGGGCAGCTATATCGAGCCGTGCACCCAGTATGGGTTTGGCTACCTTGATGCTCTCCGCGACGCCTTCTGCCCCGACAGTCCACACCATCTCGACCTTACCCCGCAGCAACTGGGGCTCTCTGCACCTCAGTTCGCGGAGATCCCCATCTTCGGCGAAGCAGAGATCGCCGCACAGGGCGGCAATGTGCTTTACAACCCGGGATTCGAGAAGACTTGGGGGTGGGTGTATTACGCCGGGGCCGACGCGCGCACCGATAGCTCCCACAGCCACAGCGGAGCACGCAGCGGCCAGGTCACTCCCGCCGACGGGGGCCTCAAGTCTTGGTACAAGGCGGAAGTCAGGCCCGGGGACGAGGTCGAGGTCTGGGCCTGGGTGCTGTGCGGACCGGGGGCATCCGCCACGGTGCAGTGTGCGCTCTTCTCCGAGAGCGGCTCCTGGCTGGGACGCTATGCCGCGGTGGGGCGGTCGTCTGCCGCCGAATGGACGCTCGTGACCGGGAAGCTGACGATGGACGACCCCGAAGCACGACAGATCAACCTCGAGATCGTCCCGCGCGGCGGGGCGGTCTGGGTGGATGACGCCGGGGTACGGCCGCCGTCCCGGCGGACGGGTCAGTGACCCGGTATGTGTTTGGCGCATTACGGCGGCGGGGGGCGGCCGTGCGCCCGGTGTCGTGCGGTCCCGGAACCTCCCGCCCGGCGGGGCCAAACGGTGCGCGGCACAACGGTTAGCGGGCGGCACCCGGACCACGCCAGATACATGCCGAGCGGGAGCCCGTCCGGCCGTCCGGTCCGGAGGACCGTTGACACCGCGCAGCGGCGTCGCCCGGCGAGTCACCAGTCAGCGAGTCACGCGTCAACGGCGAGGGCGATCAACGGAACCCCTGCCGGATCGCCCTGCAGTATCGCCCTGCCTCTTCCCTCCCCCGCCCTTTTGCTGTATAGTTGTGTATAGCTTCCCCCCGGGGCAGTTGGACATCCCCTATCCGTCATCGCATGCATCGGGTGATCACCTTTGGCTTTGCTCGACCAGCTCAACCCCGCACAAAGGCAGGCTGCGGAGGCCGTCGAAGGGCCCGTACTGGTCTTCGCCGGCGCCGGCAGCGGCAAGACGCGCGCACTGACCTACCGCATCGCGCACATGGTGTGCGAATGTGGCATTGCCGCCAAGAACATCCTGGCCGTGACCTTCACCAACAAGGCCGCCAATGAGATGCGCCAGCGCATCCGCTTATTGGTCGGCGATGGCGGCCGCGGCCTGTGGGCGGGGACCTTCCACAGCATGTGCGCCCGCATGCTCCGCGCCGACGGTCAGGCCATCGGTATCTCCGAGAACTACGCGATCTACGACGACGGCGATCAGCTCTCTCTCATCAAGCAGTCCATGTCCGTCCTGGACATAGATTCCAAGCAGTACAAGCCCGCCGATGTGCTGTACTCCATCAGCGCGGCCAAAAACGAGCTCGTCGGCCCCCAGCAGTACCGTCATGCCTCCAAAGGCCCCTTCGACGACGTGGTTCGCCGCACTTACAGCCTCTACCAGCAGAAGCTGCGGGAGAACAACGCCCTCGACTTTGACGACCTCCTGATGCGGACGGTGCAGTTGCTCCGCGAGCGTCCCGAGGTGCTGGAAAAGTACCAGGACGTCTTCCACTACATTCTCGTCGACGAGTACCAGGACATCAACGGCGCCCAGTATGAGTTCGTGAAGCTACTGGCCTCCAGGCGGCGGAACATCTGCGTGGTGGGCGATGACGACCAGAGCATCTACGGCTGGCGTGGCGCCAATGTGGGGATCATCCTGGACTTCGAGAAGGACTATCCCGACGCGCGGGTGGTCAAGCTCGAGCAAAACTACCGCTCTACCCAGAAGATCCTCGAGTGCGCCTACGCCGTGATCAGCCAAAACTCCACCCGGGCCGAGAAGAAGCTGTGGACGGAGAACCGGCCGGGAGACAACCTCACTCAGTATCAGGCGGTGAGTGCCGAGGAGGAGGCGGAATGGGTGGTGGGGGTCATCGACGCCCAGATCCGGGGCAAGCTGGCCCAGCCCGGCGACTACGCCGTCCTGTACCGCGCCAACGCCATGTCGCGGGTGTTCGAAGAGGCGTTCATGAGGGCCAGGCTGCCGTACGAGCTGGTGGGGGGTGTCAAGTACTACGAGCGTGCGGTAATCAAGGACTTCCTGGCCTATCTGCGGGTCATCCACAATCCCGTCGATAGCGTCTCTTTGCAGCGCATCATCAACACGCCCACCCGTGGCATCGGCGACAAGACGCTGGCCGTGATCAACCGCATCGCCCACCTGAACTCCTGCTCCCCGTATGAGGCCCTGCGCTATGTGGCGAACTTCGAGGACCTCCAGAAACGCGCCCGGGAGGCGGTGGGCGACTTCCATGTCACGATGGAGCAGCTTCGCGAGAAGGCGCAGACGCTGCCGCTGACGGAGCTATGCCGTGCCGTGGCCGAGGACAGCGGCTATCTCCGCGCCCTGGAGCAGTCGGGAAGTGCCGACGACGCCCGCAAGGCTGAAGACCTCAAAGAGTTCGTCTCTTTGGCGCAGCGATTTGAGGAGCGCGAGGAAGAGCCGACTTTGCAGTCCTTCCTGGAGTTCATCGCGCTGGTGTCGGACCTCGATCAGGCCGAGGACCTCGGCAGCAAGGTCTGTCTGATGACCATGCACGCCGCCAAGGGCCTGGAGTTCCCCATCGTGTTCATGGTCGGCATGGAGGAGGGCCTCTTCCCTCACCAGCGCAGCATGGCAGACGAGTACCAGATCGAGGAGGAGCGGCGCCTGTGCTATGTGGGCATCACCCGGGCCCAGAGCCAGCTCTACCTCACCCACGCCCATCGGCGGACCATCTACGGTGAGCCACGGGTGCAGACACCCTCGCGGTTCCTTGCCGATCTCCCCGACGAACTGGTGGACCGACAGGTGGACCTGAGCAAGGTGCTCACGTCCTCGGTGCTGGGTGACGATGATGAGGTGACCGAGGAGCGCTATGGAGAGAAGCGGATTGACCTGACCGACATTCTCTCGCGGATCAGGCACAATACGGACACGGCCAAGACCCGGACGGTGGAGAGGATCGAGCAGGAGGCGGAGGAGGCAGAGCGGGACAGGACGGCGAAAGAGCGGGATCAGCAGAGCCAACGCGACCGGCGGAAGCAGCGGGCGGAGCGGCCGCAGTCGGCGGCTCCGGTGGCGGTGGCCGGGATCGCCTTCAAAGCCGGTGACAGAGTGTCGCACCCGAAGTTCGGCATCGGAGTCGTTGTGGCGGTCTCCGGGAGCTCGAACGACCTGCAGTTGAAGGTCGCGTTCCCCAACAGCGGCGTGAAGGACCTGGCGGCGGCCTATGCGCCGCTGGAGCGGGCGTAGGCGGCGGCACGCGGGGAAAGGTGGACTTCGCGGCCGAGTTCGCGGGTCGTAGGGCATTGACAGTCGGCTTCAAGCCGCGCCCAGTGTGCCGGGCCTTAGAGGCCAAATCGGGGACCGGCGCGCAGTCTCCAGCACCAGGCAGCATCATACGCATCCACAGGACCGGCCATGGAAAAGCTCGAAGCCCGCGGTGCACGTGGCGTGACGGTGAGGTCCATTGCCCTCGCCTGCCTCCTGATCCCCGTCAACGCCTACTGGGTCACTCAGATGGAAGTCGTTCGCTACGCAGGACACCCGACGACGGTGTCCCTGCTGTACAATGCCGTGTTCGCCCTCTTCGTCCTCGTCCTGGCCAATGCCGGGATCAAGAGGCTCCTGCCGCGCATGGCGATGCATCGCAACGAGCTGCTGGTTGTGTACCTGATGCTGTGCACGGCATCGGTACTCTGCGGCCACGATCTGATCCAGGTCGTCGCCCCTCAGATCATCTTCCCCTTCTGGCTGGCGACTCCGGAGAACAAGTGGGAAGAGCTATTCTTCCAGTACCTGCCCCCCCACCTGACCATTAGCGACCCTGCCATCTACGAGCCGGCCTTCGATGGCGGCACCACGCTCTACACCAGGGCCCGCCTGCTGGCCTGGGCCGTCCCTGTGGCCAACTGGGGCGCTCTTTTGGGCGTCCTGACGACCATGATGCTGGCGATGAACTCGATCCTGCGCAAGAGATGGATCGAGCGCGAGAAGCTGACCTATCCCATCACCCACATGCCCCTGGAGCTCACCAAGCAGGGGGTGCCGCTGCTACGCAACAAGATGCTGTGGATCGGCTTCGCCGTTGCGGCGACCCTGGACCTGCTCAACGGGTTCCACGAACTGTGGCCCGCCGTTCCCCTGATCAAGCTGCGAGTGGTACACTACGACGCGTACATGAGCACTCTGTTCCGCGGACACCCCTGGGGCGCACTGGGCGGGACCCGGATTTCGTTCTACCCCTTCGCCATCGGTCTGGGCATGCTGTTGCCGCTGGATCTCGCCTTCTCCTGCTGGTTTTTCTACCTCTTCTGGAAGGGGCAGGCACTGGTCTCGTCGCTGGTCGGGCTCAGCCGCATCCCCGGCTTCCCGTACGTCAATGAGCAGTCTTCCGGAGCGTACCTGGGTCTGTGTATCTTCGCCCTGTGGATGGCCAGGGACCACATCGCCGCCGTGGTGCACAGTGCGTTCGTTCCTCCCCGCAGCCGGCGTGTCAATGATGAGCACGAGCCCATGCGCTACTCACTTGCCCTGTGGATTCTCGTCATCGGGGCGGCCTTCCTGGCGATCTTCGCCATGCGCATGGGGATGTGGGTCTGGATCGCGGGCCTGGTGTTCGTCATCTACTTCATGATCTCCCTGACCGTCACGCGGGTCCGTGCCGAACTGGGCCCCCCGGCCCATGACCTGCACAACGGCGGCCCCGACCTCATACTGACCAACATATTCGGCACAGACAATGCGGTGCTCAATCCGCGCCAGCTCACCGTGCTGGAGATGACCTACTGGTTCAACCGCGCCTACCGCGCACACCCGATGCCGATCCAGCTCGAGGCTTTCAAGATCGCCGAGACCGCCGGCATTCCCAATCGGCACATGGCCGCGGCGCTGATGGTGGCCACCTGGCTGGGCGTGTTCGCCGCCTTCTGGGCCCAGATCCACTGCTACTACGTGTACGGCATCGCCGCGAAGATGGACCCCTCCGCGATCAACGCCTTCGGCCGCGAGCCCTACCAGCGCCTGGCCGGCTGGCTCATGAACCCCTTCTCCACCCGCTGGCCGCAGGTGGGCGCCTACGGCGTGGGGATCTTGTTCACTTTGCTCCTGATGTTCCTGCGGGTCAACTTCGTCTGGTGGCCGTTCCACCCTGTGGGGTATGCCATCTCAAGTAGCTGGTCCATGAACTGCCTGTGGCTCCCGATCTTCATCGCCTGGCTGGCCAAGCTGATCATGCTCCGCTACGGTGGGTTCAAGATCTTCCAGCAGGCGATCCCCGTCGCTTTGGGCCTCGTCCTGGGTGAGTTCGTCGTCGGAAGCATCTGGACGCTCATCGGGGTGATCTTCCAGATCAATACGTACGCGTTCTGGGTCTAGACCCAGTATGTGTTTAGCGCCCTCCGGCGGCGGGGGCCTGTCGGCGCCTATTGG
>CAYRFY010000449.1:0-7039 GCA_964423635.1 uncultured Armatimonadia bacterium
CGGGAGCACCAATGGCTGATCTTTCCCTGTCCTTCTGTGGCGTTGAGCTCCGCAACCCCATTGTCGCAGCTCCCGCCGGCATCACGGAGACCGCCGACCGTCTGAAGCGCTGCGACGACGCCGGCTGCGGCGCCGGGGTCATCAAGAGCTATTTTCAGTACGAGCCCGCCAGGCACTCTCCCACACCGCGCTTCCATGTCTTGCATCACAAGCTCGGGCGGCACCGCAGCTTCGCTCTGTACTCCTTCGAGCAGGCGAATGTGTACGGTCTGGAGGAGTTTGGGGAGCAGATTCGCCTCGCCACCGAGAGCTGTGAGATGCCGATCTTCTCCAGCATCAACTGCAGTACCCCGGACCGGTGGGAGGAGGCGGCGGCCGTGTCGGCCCAGGCGGGAGCCCGGGCCATCGAGCTGAATGTCTCATGCCCCCACGGCACGCATATCATGGCCCACAGCCCCATGCTGCAGACCATGATCGATGCCGTCAACGCCGCCAGAGCCGGCGCCGGTGACGTGCCGGTGATCCCCAAGGTCACCGGGCAACTGGACAACCCCGCAGCGGTCGTGCATGCCCTGGCTCAGGCCGGCGCGGGCGGTGTGGTGATGTTCAACCGCTTCACCGGTCTGGACATCGACCTGGAGACCGAAGCCCCCATCATGCACGGCGGCTATGCCGGCCACGGGGGTCCCTGGGCGATCCACTACGTGATGCGCTGGATCTCCGACGTCTACCCGACGCTGCCGATACCCATCGCCGCCAGCGGCGGCGTCAGAAGCGGCGGCGATGCGGCCAAGCTGATCCTCTGTGGGGCCACGATCGTCGAGGTCTGCACGGCGATCGTGATGGAAGGCTACGGTGTCGTGGGCTCCATCCTCAAAGATCTGACTGATTGGATGGAGGCCAGGGGGCACAAGACTCTGGCCGACTTCCGCGGGGCGGTCTGCCCCAAGATCAAGGGCAATGACGACATCCAGCGGGCCCAGGATCGCGTGGCCGAGGTAGATGGCTCAAAGTGCACCAACTGTGGCCTCTGCGCCCGTGTCTGCATCTACGACGCCGTGTCCCCAGAGGGCGGAAGCCACAGGGTGCACCCCGAGGCCTGCGCCGGCTGCGGGCTCTGCGTTCAGATGTGCCCTGTGGAGGCCATCGGCATGAGAAGGCTCCCCAGACCTATCGGTTTCCAGTTGGGTGTGAAGTAGCCCCGCCGGGTGCCGGTGCTTCCGTCTTTGCCCTCGCCGGGAGCGCCGAGTCTGGTTGCCGTTGGAATGGCCGCAGGCGGCCCAAACGCCGCTCTTCGCCGGCGGTCCGGCCTGGTTTCCATCTGTATCGTTCTTCCCGCTACAGCCGCTCAGCCTGGCAGACACACGGCCATGGCCGACGGTCCCCTGCGCCCCAACCATCCCTCATCTACTACATCATCGGAGAGCGGGAGAGTTCGTGAGTTCCCGCCTCTGCCTCCCTCCGGCAAGGTCCGTTTCCCATCTGCGCCGAACTTCCTGCGCCCGGCCCGCCTTCTCGGTGGTCCGGGCTGTTCTAGTTCCCATACAGACTGCGTCTAGCGGAGGGTACCGATGAAGCTATACATCCACACCGACATCGAGGGCGTCGCCGGGATGGTGCACTTCGAGGACCGCAACGATCGGTCCACGGAGGGATACTACCGCCGGCTGAGGATGCACAGGCTGCTGACCGCTGAGGTCAATGCCGCCATCGAGGGGGCGCTGGAAGCGGGTGTCGACGAGGTCATCGTCAACGATGCCCACGGCAGTGGGTACAACATCCTGTTTGAGGAGCTCAACCCGGTCGCCGAGATCGTCCACGGTCCCCTGGTGCGCCAGCCCTTCTGGACGCCCTGTCTCGATGAGACCGTCGATCTGGTCTTCGCCATCGCCCAACACGCCATGGCCGGCACCAATGGAGTGCTGGCGCATAGCCTGTGGTACGCCAATGACCTGTATTTCGGCGAGGCCGGGATGTGCATGGCCATCGCCGGCAGCTACGGGGTGCCGACGGTGCTGGTGACCGGGGACAACACCACCTGCTCCCAGGTTGTGGAGCTGGTTCCGCAGATGGAGACGGTGGCCGTCAAGCAGGCGCTATCGCCGTACAACGCCAGGTCGTGGACGCCGCAGCGGGCCTGCGAGATGATCCGCCGGGCGGCCAAGACCGCCGTGGAGCGCAGAGACGAGATCCCTCCTTTCCGTCTCCAGCCCCCCTTCCGCGTGGGCTTTCCCCCGCGTACGGGCGAGCCGCCCGCGAAGGTCACCGAAGGCGACGATTTCGTGGCCGTAGTGAAGCAGATTCTCTGTGCCGGCTACGACTACGACCTGCAGGACCTGCCGGTCTGGCCCATGGAGCCGGGGCACAGGCAGCCCCCGGTGCACAAGAGCCTGCGGGGCCGGGAAGGCTCCACGGGCTGAATGCCCTGGCCAGATGACGCCGCTAACTCGCCGACTGTCGAGGAGGCCGGACAAGAGGATGCAATATCGCCAGTACGACGCCGCTCACGACCGGGACGCCGCCTTCCGCATCTGGCGGGAGGTGGGCTGGGTCCGCGACGACAAGGAGATGGGGCCGTTCGACTGCTTCACCAGTCTGGACAGCGCCCTCGTGGCAGACTTGGAGGGCTGTCCTGAGTGCATGGTTCTGTCGGCGATGGGGGATGTACGGCATCTGAACCAGAACTTGCCCTTCTGGTGTATCCACGGGGTGACGACGAGCCGCATCGCCCGGAAGCAGGGGCTGGCGGGGCGGCTGACGGCCGCGGCCGTGGCCGAGGGCGCCTTGCGGGGCGCCGCCGTGGCGGGGCTGGGGATGTTCGAGCAGGGCTACTACAGCCGGCTGGGCTTTGGCACGGGGAGTTACGACATCCGCTTGACCTTCGATCCCGCGTACCTGACGGTGGACGTCCGGGCCCGAGTACCCCGCCGGATCACCCGAGACGACTGGGAGCTGGTACACGCCGGCAGGCTCGCGCGCCGTCGCGGCCACGGCAGTTGCGCCATGATCTCGCCTCTGACGACAAAGGGTGAGATGGCGTGGGCACCCAACGGTTTCGGGCTGGGCTATTGCGACGGGCCCGATGGCGAGCTGACACACCACCTGTGGCTGGGGACGGACAACGTCGACCACGGCCCGTACTGGGTGGGCTGGCTGAGCTATCAGACGCCCGAACAGTTCCTGGAGCTGATGGCCCTGCTGCGCGGGTTGGGCGATCAGGTGCACTCCGTGATCCTCGTCGAGCCTCCCGCCTACCAACTCCAGGACCTTCTACGGATGCCCTTCAAGGAGCACGAGGTCCGCGGAGACGGCCGCTACAAGGTGACTGCGGAGGCCAGGGCCTGGTGGCAGATGCGAATCTGCGACCTGCAGGCCTGTCTTGCCCAGACGGAGCTTTGCGGTTCGGAGCTGAGCTTCAGCCTGGTGCTGTCCGACCCGATCGAGTCCTTCCTGGATGAAGACGCCCCCTGGCGTGGCATCGGCGGGCAGTACGTGGTCACCCTGGGGAGAAGGAGCGAGGCCCACAGGGGCACCGAGCGTGGATTGCCCGTCCTGCACGCCTCGGTGGGCGCCTTCACCCGGCTCTGGCTGGGAGTTCGGACGGCCGGGGGGCTGGGGGTTACCGATGAGCTGTCCGGACCACCCGAGCTGCTGACGGCTCTCGATGAGGCTATTCGCCTTCCATC
This sequence comes from uncultured Armatimonadia bacterium, assembly GCA_964423635.1. GTDB lineage: Bacteria > Armatimonadota > Zipacnadia > Zipacnadales > JABUFB01 > CAYRFY01. The sequence continues at coordinate 3,687 of CAYRFY010000449.1, forward strand.
CCCCAGGCCGGACTGGGACTTCTGAGTGCGGAGCTATGTATGCGAAGCGATGAGACCGGGCCGCGAGAGAGACGGACGGAGCTGTTGATCGGCGTCGATATCGGAGGCACCAAGACGGCCTGCGTTCTGGGGAATGCGGAGGGTGATGCGCTGGATAAGGTGGTGTTCCCCACGGACCATCGGGGTGGGCCGGACGCCGTGCTGGGCCGGGTGTGCGCCGAGGTGGCCGCGTTCTCGGCGGGACGGCGGGTCGAGGCCGTAGGGATCAGTTGTGGCGGGCCGCTGGACAGCGCCGCGGGAGTGGTGCTGGGGCCGCCGAACTTGCCGGGATGGGACAATGTGCCGGTTGTGAGGCTGCTTGCGGAGGCCAGCGGGCTGCCGACGCGGCTTGAAAACGACGCCAACGCCGGTGCCCTGGCCGAGTGGCGCTTCGGGGCCGGTCGCGGGTGCCGGAACATGATCTTCATCACGGCGGGAACCGGTCTGGGATGCGGGCTCATCGTGGACGGCCGGCTCTACAGCGGCACCAACGACATGGCGGGCGAGGCGGGGCACATCCGCCTGGCGCCTCGAGGGCCGCGGGGTTACGGCAAGTCCGGGTCTTTCGAGGGGTTCTGCAGCGGAGGCGGGATCGGGCGGCTGGCGGGGATGATGCTGCGAGACGCCGAGCGTCGGGGGCGGCAGTCCCGCCTGTTCGCGCCCTGGCTAGAGGAGCCGCTGACGGCGAAGGCCGTCGCGGAAGCCGCGCACGCCGGCGATGTGTTGGCCTGCGAGATCCTGCACTGTGCCGGGAGCAGGTTGGGCCAGGGGCTCAGCGTGCTGATTGACGTCCTCAATCCTGAAGTCATCGTGTTGGGCAGCCTCGCCGTGCGCCTGGGGGAGCGGTACCTGGGGCCTGCTCGGGAGGTCATCGCCCGGGAGGCACTGGCACGTTCGGCGGCGGTGTGCCGCGTGGTCCCGGCCGAACTTGGCGAGCGCGCCGGTGAGGTGGCGGCGCTGTGTGTGGCTCTGGAAGCGGCCGGTGGGGGATAGGGAGGAGGCATGTCTACAGGGCGCCTGCGGCCCCGTGGGCTTCAGCCGAATGAGGAAGTTACGTCCCCAGGGTTCAGGCACGGGCCGCCACTACCGATAACTGTGACTGATACGCCCGTGGCTGCACAGGCAGACGGGCGCGCGCAGTGCAGTCGGTCGAGTGAAGTGGGTTGTGTGCGCGCCTGTGGTGTGGTCGGCGGGATCTGCCGGGCTCATGGCCAGGTGATCTCCTGCCGGGGATAGCCACAGTGGCCCAACGCGAGAGGTCGACGTCGCCTTGCGCCGGCGGACCTCGCGATCCTTCAGATCGCGTGCCCCGGACCTGGGCGACAGGCTCGAAAGGACGATGGTTTGCGCATGCCACCACCGGAGAGGGCTTCGAGGCCCGGTCCCCGACCGAGTGAGGCACAAAGAGCGGGAGCGGTGCCGGTAGACGCGCTGATCGAGGAGCAGTTCGCACACACGATCGCCCACGATCTGCGGTCGCCCCTGACCACGATCCAGATGTGTGCCGAGACGCTCTCGATGAGCGACGACGTCTCCCTGCGCCAGCGGTATGCGTCCATCATCGCCGAGCAGGCCAGGGCGATCGCCTGGTCGCTGGAGAACCTGGTGACTTTGGCCGATGATCCCGCCTGCAGGGGCCATGAGTGGGGGATCTTCTCCCTCAACGACGCGCTTGTGGGCTGCCTCGACGAGCTCGACAGTATGGCTCAGGCCCGTGAGATCACCCTTGTTCGCGAGATTCCCCCGTATGCTGTGATGATCAGCGGCTATCAGTCCGCGATACGCTTGGCCCTCCGGGGCTGTGCCCAGGTGATGGTGGCGCTGGTCCCGGCCCATCACAAACTGACTGCTGCAATCCGTGGGCCGCAGGACGCCGCAGGCGACGCCAGCATCGTAACGGTCTCGTTACTGGCTCACAGTGCCGAGGAGAAGGGCCACGACCGTCTGGCGGCTCTGAACATGCCCTGGCATCGGCTGTCGCTGCTGACGGCCGCCCGGCTCATCGACGAGCATGGGGGCCTGCTCACCGAGATTCGCGAACAGGGCACCATGGGCTTGCAGATGACCTTGCCCTCGGGCGAGGCCTGACGAAAACCCTCCTTTGTCGCACGTTTCCAGACCGACCTTCGCGCCAGACCGGTGGGCCGCAGTCACCGCCACTGCTGGGCGCGCATCTTGTAGTGCTTGCGCATCGGCCTCTGCCGTCAGAGGTCCGCCGCGAGCCGGGGTCGGCGGTGCGATTGGTGCGCGGAAAGCACAGGCCTCTCTGTCTCCCCTCCGGACACCCCTGGCGAACCACACCGCCGCTGCTTCTCAGAGACGTACGAAGGGAGACGTCCGGATGAAACACAGATTCCGCAGTATCGCCTGGCACGCGGTTCCCCTGGCGGCCATGCTCCTCGCAGGCGCCGCCGCACACGGCGCCAGGGTCGCCAAACCTGAATTCGATCCCTCCCCCTGCGACTTCACCGAGGAGATTGAGGTGGAAATCCAGTGTGATACCGGCGGCGCCACCATCCGCTACACGCTGGACGGCAGGGAACCTACCGACCGCTCGCCCGAGTACCGCAAGCCCATCGTCCTCACCGAGACCACGACCATCACGGCGCAGGCGTTCAAGGATGGGTGGAAGGACAGTGAGGTGGTGGAGGGGGAGTTCGAGCGCACCGAGGAGACCGTGGAAGCGCCGGTCTTTGACCCGTCCCCGAGAACCTTCACCGGCGATCTGCTGGTTCACATCGAGTGTGCCACCCCGGACGCTCAGATCTACTTCACCAATGACGGCCGCGACCCGACGGAGAGCTCCACAAAGTACTCGGGTGCGGGGATCGTGGTGCAGGAGACCAAGACCCTCAAGGCTCGCGCCTTCAAGAAGGGCTGGAAGCCCAGTCGGGTCACTGAAGCGGAGTACACCCGGAAGATCGAGCAGGTGGCCAAGCCGGAGTTCGATCCTTCTCCGCGCAGGTTCGAGGACGAGCTGATGGTGCGCCTCCGCTGCAGCACCGAGAAGGCCACCATCCGCTATACACTCAACGGTGATACCCCCACCGAGAGGGGCAGAGTGTACACGGATCCCATCCTGCTGATCGACGAGACCACGATTCGGGCGCGCGCCTTCAAGGAGGGCTTCAAGCCCAGTGAGGAAGTAGCCGCCCACTACACCGAGAAGATCCGTCAGGTGGAGAACCCCAGGCTGGACCCCCGGCCCGGGTCCTCGTTCATCGGTACTACCGAGGTCAAGATCGAGTGCCCCACGGCGGGGGCCGAAATCCGCTACACCACCAATGGGAGCGACCCGGGGCCCAATTCCGAGA
>CAYRFY010000450.1:0-6992 GCA_964423635.1 uncultured Armatimonadia bacterium
CTCCGCCGGGGGGACGGAGGTCCTGTACCTGCCGCTGTAGACCACGATCTCCTGCTCCTCGAAGCAGCGATCCGCTATCGCGATCATCTTGGCATACAGCGCGGCCAAGGGCTGCAGCTCGGTGGGCAGAGTGGCCGGATCGGCCCTCACAAGCGCCCGCAACTGCTCCAGCTCGGCGGCGGTCGCAAACAACCGCGGATGGGGGGCGGGGCGGACTGAGAGAGCCGGGAGGGCCGCGGAAGACACCGGCTTGAGCGCGGGCTCCCCGACGGTGGCGGCCTCGAAGCTCTCTTGAGACCTTGCGTATACCACCGGCCTGAGCGCATCGGCACCGGCCAAGGGGCGAATGGGAACCGCTTCGTCACTGTCCTGTGCCCACGCCCGCAGTGGCCGGGCGAACACGCCCATATTGCGCTCTTCTGAGTACCAGACCGCGCCCAGGAAGAGGGCCGGAGGCGCCGCGGAGCGGCCGGAGACCGAACAGGTGGCCCTCTGGCCCTCCGTGACCGCGGAGACCGGCCCCAGGATACCATAGTGACCGCCGCCCAGGTCCATGGGCCGCCCCGCCGGAGCATCGCGCGTCGCCCGGGGGAGCAGGTCCAGAGGCTCGAGGGAGGCGGTGGCGTCGTCGAACACCGCGCTTCCCAGACCGGTGAACTCCACCGACATCTGCCAGTTATCCGCCTCGCCCGGGGGAACTGCAGAGACCTCCAGCAGCCGCCACTCCCCGGCCGAGTCGGCGAGGGAGGGGCCGCCGGCCGAGCCCACCAGCGTGCGATCCCGCCAGAAGAACAGCCGCACGTAGGCACCCTGGCCCTCGGTGGCATGCACCTTGACCCAGGCGGAGGCGCTGAGTTTCTTGCAGGCGGTCAGCGGCTCGGGGCGCGAGTAGTAGTAGCCCGAGACGGCATTGCCGGTTCCTTCGGTGAACTGGATCCGGGCCGCCCACTCGCCCGTCCGGGCCTCAGGCACCAGCCGGTGGGCAGGAAGGGTGATGCCTCTGGCGATCCATTCGGCAGGCAGAGGGGTCTGCCCCACCGTCTGCTCGAAGCCGGGATTGGCCGGGAGGTCCTGAGCCGGACCGGGGTGGGCGAGGCACAGCAGCACTGCCGGAGCCAGGAGTACCGCGAGATGACTGGGCATGGATGCTTCTCCCTGTATTGCTGAGTACGGATACCGTCGGTCGCGGTGGGTGGCGGCAAGGCCGGCTACGGAGCCCCTCGCCCCACCGCTATTGGGTAGTTCATGCTATCTGTGACCTCCGGAAAGCGCCTCGAGGTTGCGGTGAGCTCTAGCGAGTACGTCCCGGCCTGCGTGCCGGGGGGCACCGCGACGTCAATCCCCAGCCAGTGCTCGCCCCCGGCCGCGATTTCCGCCTCGCGGGGAAAGCCGGTGGTCCATGGAGCGGCGCTGCCGCTCAGGGCCAGTGTGAAGGTCTCAGCGGTGTCGCCCCGGTTGTCGATGCGGACCTCCTGGCGCATGCGACCACCGGGGGGTGTGAGCAGGTTGTTGGTGGGGGTCCAGGACCCCGCCTTGTTGCCCTCGGCATCCAGGGCAATGGCCCAGCGCCGCTGGATCTGCACCGCGTACGAGGGGCCGTCGTTTTGCAGCGTGACAGCCACGGTTACCACCGTGCCCGCACCGCCGGCGACCGTGGCCACGAGGTGCGCCTGCAGCTCGCCGGCCACGATGTAGGCCGGCGGCGCGAGCCGCAGGCGGCAGGTACACTCCGCGCCGGGCGGCAGCTCGTTGACGTCGGAGGTCACCGTGGCCCAGGATAGAGCCGGGACGATGCCGACACGAGGGGTGGCCGAGGCGTCGGTGCGATTGCGCAGCGTGAACTCCAAGGTCGCGGTCTGGCCGGCCTTCACGGTGACCTCGGCCGGTCCGTCACACTCAAAGGGTGCGCGCTCCTCGACACCCGAGACCTGCTTGTAGGCCTCGAAAGCCGGCGTCAGGGCCAGCCCCGCCCCCTCGGGCCGCGCCAGGCCAAACATCGCGCCCGCCTCGATGTCCACATACCAGCAGACCACCTCACACAGCGGCCGCAAGCGCCGGTAGACCTCGCCGAGGTACCGCGCCTTGGTCTCCTCGCCGTCCGTCACCCCCGGTCCGGCCTTCCAGCCCCCGGACTGCCAGCCCACCTCGGTAACCCAGACGGGCCTGCGCAGGCCATGGAAGTTGAGTATCCGCCATACGGCGCGGATGCGACGCTCGGCACCGGCCGGGGTTCCGGAGTAGGGATGGAAGCCCACGAGGTCACAGTACTCCAGGGCCCCGCTTGCGGCCAGGCCTAGAAGGTACCGCTCTCCGGGGCCGTCGAGGCCGGCCGACATCACCAGACAGTCCGGGTTGCCGCGCTTGGCGCCGGTGTGGACGGCCTTGAGGTACTCCGCGTACTGCTCCGGCGTGCCGGTCCAGAACTGGCCGATGTCCGGCTCGTTCCAGGCCTCCCAGACCTTCACGCGGCCGCGGTAGCGAGCGACCAGCGTCTCGGCGTAGCGCTCCAAAGGCCCGTAATCCCGGGGGGGTGAGAGCGAGCCGCCGTCCACCGTTGCCCAGCCGGGATTGCCCAGCAGAAGACCGATCACCTGCAAGCCAGCCTCCTCGGCGGCCTGCACTTGAGCGTCCATTCGGGAGAAATCGTACTTGCCCGGTTCCGGCTCTCCTGCACCCCAGCCGAAGCTCAGCCGCACCCACTTCACACCCGCCGCCTGCCACAACGGCATGGTCGCGGGGGGCGTGTTCCCCGCACAGAGGCCGAAGTAGGTCTGTGCTCCCGGCGTGGGGGGCAGGTCGGGCGGCGGGACCTCAGAGACGAGCAGGGGCGGCACCAGCTCAAGCTCCGGCAGGTTGTCCCATTCGAGGTCCGGGACGTCTGTCTCTTCCCCGGGCCGGGTTAGCACCCACGCTCCGGCCACCGATCTTGTCTCCCCCGGGGAGATGCTCCCCAGTGGCAGGTGCTGCTCAATGCGGAACATGTACCTCTCGCCCCGCAGCCGGTAACCGGCGCCGGGGAACACGAAGTCCAGGTCGGTATCCGCTGTAGATACCGTGAGCCGGTCTGCCCGCAGGTCGGTCTCGGGGGCCTTCAGGGCCTCCGTATCCAGCACTGTGGTGGCCGAGCGGACGCGGGTGCCCTCCGTGGTGGGGAAGTGAGGCACAATGCGGTATTCCACGCCGGGAACCGCGGCGTCGGACAGGTTCGTGACACGCACCCGTAAATGCACCGTCGCAGAGCCTGCGGCCACGGCCAAGTCCCGATCCACCCGCAGTCTCTTGCCTTCCGACTCGCAGGTCGTGCGCCAGCGGACCACGGCCAGGCGGCCGTTGGCACCCGCCCACGCCTCGGCCGGCGCCCACGAGAGCCCCGCGTCTCCTTTGGCTGAGTACAGGTGCTCCGTGGTCTGGGTGTAGTCGGCATCGCTCTTGATGACGGAGGGAGCCCCGGCGCGACGCAGATCCAGCAACCGGCCTCCAAGCTCGGGCGCCACGGAGGCCTGTACGAGGCTCGTGGCGACGGAGATGGTGCGGCCATCCAGCGCGTGGTCGACGGTCCGGACCGTGGGCTGAGCCGAAGCGGGTAGACAAAGCGCCAGCAGGAGCAGGACAGACATAGGAAGGTCCCTCCGCCGCAGATGTGGATGTGGTGAGGGTTCCCTGCCAGGGGAGATGGTCCTTCCACCGTAGGCGCCGGGCATCACCTGCAAGCTGAAGCAGTCGAGCCAGGGCCGCCGTCCGGCGGCCCTGGCCCGATATGGGGAACGGTGCGAGGCGGACCTAAGAAGTGCTGCCGTCTCCGAAGAGCTCGGCGGCCTTGACGCCCAGAGCCTTGCCGAACTTCAGGCAGCGGTCGGCATCGGACCCCTCGGGGCAGCCCAGAGACACGGCGCCGAAGTGCGTGGCGGGCATCCCGCCACCGACGCCGCCGGAGTACACCAGCATGGCTCGAGTGAGCAGAGCCTTGACCATTGTCAGTTCCGCGGTCTCAGCGCCACCACCGTAGTATCCGGCCGAGGCAAAGACGCCCCCGAGCTTACCGGCCACTTTCGCCGGGAAGGTGTCCAGGCACTTCTTCATCTGCCAGCTCACACTGCCCATATAGGTGGGGGCCCCAAAGGCCACGATATGGGCCTCCGCCAGGGCCGCCTCGTCCAGTTGGTCCCAGGCCATCAGCGTGCTCTCGGCATACTCCTTGGCTCCCTCCGCCACCAGTTCCGCCATCTTCTTCGTATTGCCGCTCTCTGAGTGATACACAATTGCCATCTTCAGCACTTCGGTTCCCTCCGGTGATGTTGTGACGACATCCGTCGCCCATGTTGTCGTTCGTACGACCGCGGACTGGACAGCCCGGGCCACTGACGGCCTGCGACCCTACACCCGCAACGCCTACTCGCTGATTTGCACCAGTGGCGGGAATGGACACATGCGCCGCGTCTACTGCTCCCTGACCAGCCAGAAGCGGTCGACGTACAGGTTCTCCGCGTTCTGTGGATTCTGGGCCGGCGCCACCCACAGGTACATGCCCCTATTCAGCGGCAGCGTGCCGATCTTGTAGGTGTGGTACCCACTGTCCTCCACGTCCTTGCAGTCCACCTCGGAGCTCACGGAGAACACGCGGTTGTCGGCATCGTAGACGCCAAAGGTGAAGGCCCTGCCCTCATCTCCGGCCTTGTCGATCCGCGCGCTGACGTAGACGCTGTAGGTCTCGTTCTCCTGCAGGCCGCGAACGCTGAGACGTTGCTGGATTGCCCACTCGTGGTGCCCGCCGTCGGTCATGGCGGCCACATTGTCCGAGGCCTGAGGGTCCTTGACGAGCTTGGAGCGCGAGCCCTCCTGCCACAGATTGAAGGTGGCATCCTGAAGGTCGACCCACCGGTCGGCGGCGAGCTCTTCGCAGCCGGGCGGCACCGGCGATTCGGTGCGTCCCAGGTCAATGGTGCGCTGCGCGAAGCTCTCGATGGGCCTGCCCTCGGACAGCTTGGTCACGGCGTTGGCCCGGGCGATCTCCATGAAGGTCGCCGCATTGCCGGTGTAACTGTCGGGACCGGGCCAGTCGATCCCGATGTCCTGGGCTTCGGCCTGGAACTCATGCCATCGCATGGCCCAGACGTAGCGCACCGGAAGGCGCGCCAGCCGCACGCGGTTGAGTAACTCGGTATCGTCTCCAACCGCGGCCTCCGCCTGGTCGAAGAGCTCCTCGGCCTTCGCCATCAGCTCCAATGACAAGAAGGGCGCGTTGGGGCTGCTGCCGATACTCAGATAATGCCCGCTGGCCTCCGCCGCATCGTGTAGCTCGTCGATATACCGGCGGATGTGGGGCCCTGCGGCCTGGTAGTAGCCTGCACAGAACTCGTCGATGAGCGCCTCCGGGTCGCGAGAGGGGTCCCACAGGAGCCTGGCGATCACCCACGCCTTGAGCTCGGCGAATTCGGCGCCCGGAGACTGATAGGCGCCCTGCTCGAAGATGCCCTTGACGCCGTGGTCGCAAAAGAAGCGGATGTTGGGTCCCAGGACACGCAGGTTCGGATGCGGCTGGATGTAGTGGGCGAAGTTGGTGGTGTAGTCCCAGATATAGAGCCTGTCACAGATTTGGTTCCAGGCCTCGATGTCCTCGCGGAAGCTCCTGTTGGACTCACCCTCCAACGGCTCGAGAAAGTTGCACTCGATGCTGCACAGCCGCACGATCACGTTGGGCAGAGGCTTCACATGTTTGGGCGCCTTGCGAGTGTATTGATAGGCCAGGGTGTCGATGGCGACATCCGGGTACTTTTCGGCCACGCGCTCGGCGATGTAGTTGACGAAGTGCAACAGAGGGCCGGCCGGAGAGCCCTCCTGCTCCTCCAGCGCCTTGCACTTGGGGCACATACAGTGATGGTCCCAGTCGTTCTGGGAGACCGAGAAGATCATGGCGCCGGGGTTCTGCTCGATCCAGCCCAGGACCTGCTGCACGGCGAACTCCTTGAGCTCCTCGTTGGTCACGCAGAGCTGAGTTCGCTCACCATTGCCGCCCACGCGCTCCCCGTTGATCTCGCTGAACCACTCCGGGTGGTCTTTGAAGTAGGTGTCGGGCGACGCAAGTTGATTGAAGGTGTGCACGAAGAACGGGCCGCCATAGGAGACCTTTCCCCCATGCGCCTCGCTCAGGCGCGGACGGTTGCCGTTGGACTTGTTTCTCGCCGCCCAGTCGCCGTCGAAGGCGTCCCACCAGAAGGTCTCGCGGTACTCGAGGGCGGGCACAAACCGCCGGTGGACCTCCTCGAACCGGAGCGTGGGGCGATCTGGGATGGTGCTGGCCGTTGAGGCCCAGAAGCGGCAGCCTACGACTTCCTCGAGGAAGTGATAGACGGCATACAGAGTGCCTCGCGGCCGGTCGCCGGCGAGGATCAGGTGGGGCATTCGGGTCTCGATGACCAGCCCGTCGGGGCTGAGAGTGTCGAGGTCCAGGTCGGGTGCCAGGTCCTGTGCCGCCCGGCCCGGGCCCACGAGGAGCAGCGGCCTGTCTCCGACCGTGGTGCCGGTCTCAAGCGGGAAGACCGCGCCCGTCACTTCGGAGAGGATTGTCGAGAGCTCGGTGGCGGCGTGCTTCTCCGCTTCCGTCGCCTCCGGGTCGACGAGGATGGTGTAGGTGGTGTGACCGTCCGTGGCCAGGGTGACCTCCGCGGCCGCCGCGGGAAGCGCGGCCATGGCGACGAGGCCCATCAGTGCTACAATATGCAACATCGCACATCACTCCAGGTACATCGGGGATCGGAAGAAGGGGTTATTCGCCTCCGAGGCCGGAAACACCTGCGCCCGGTGCCGGCGCGGCGACCCGGGGACGGTGCTCCAAGGATGGCGCGGTGGCCGGGCACTGTGGGTACGAGCGGCGCTCTGGCACGCTCCCTCCCCGCCTGCACGAGGGGGCGGGGGCGCTTCCCCGGACGAGCACCCGATTATCGCCAGGGTTGCCGGCGACCTCGACGAGAGCGGACAGGCATGGGGCAAGCAGC
>CAYRFY010000451.1:0-6985 GCA_964423635.1 uncultured Armatimonadia bacterium
AGCGAGGCCATGCAGAGGTCTTCGGTCTCGATCTCGTGAGCCATGGTACCGATGCGCCCGTACTCCACGGTCTTCACCGGCCCCAGCAGCCAGTAGAGCTCGTCGATCATGTGCACGCCCTGATTGGCGATGGAGCCGCCCTCCGTGGCCCTGCGGCTGCGCCAGCCCGCCGGCTCTCCCCCATCATAGTAGTCCTGCTTCCGCATCCACTTCATCTGCAGGTCGGCCAGAAACACCTTGCCGATGGCGCCCTGCGCGAGAGCCGCTTTGGCTCGACGCACATTGGGCTCATAGCGCAGGCCGAAGTCCACAGCCAGGAGCTTGTTCGCCGCTTCCGCCGCCCCGATTGCCTCCCGGCAGGCCTCGACGCGGATATCCATTGGCTTGGTGGTGAAGGCGTGGAACCCGGCGTCCAGAGCCATCTTCGCGTGTCGGCAGTGGTCGCCGCTGGCCGTCCACACACCGATGACATCCAGATCGTCGCGGGCCAGCATCTCCTCGTAGCTCGTGCTCCAGGCGCAGCCGAACTCCTCTCCGACGGCTCTTGCCTTCTCTTCGTTCAGCGAGCAGACGCAGCCAATCACCGCGTCGGGGTACTCTCTGGCCAGCTTCGCCCGCGAATAGCCCATGCTCAGGCCCAGTATGCCGAAACGCACCGGTTCTCCCATCGTCGGTGACCTCCCTGATGTAGTGTGCCTGCGTCCTGCAGGGAGTTCGCGCGGGCAAGAGGAGGACCTCCCCGGGGGAGAGAACGGCGGAGAGCGGCCGAAACAGGTGGAAGTGGTGGAGGGGAGACGCAAACAGGCGGGGGCCTTCAGAGGCCCCCGCCTGTGGGTGTACGGTCCCTGGTGTGTTAGTTCGTCACCGGCCAGCTCTCGTCCGACAGGCCGGGGTGGCCATCGTCGCTCGCGTCCAGATCCCGGGTCCAGCGGCTGCCGGCATCGGCCAGTCGCCGGTCATTGCCCCCGTTGTAGGAGTACAGACGCGTAGCCGTCTCCGGCCGCTTCTCCACCCACTCGGTGGGCTGCAGGTCGTCTTCCGGGGTATCCTCCAGAGCCACCACGCTGGGGCGCGGCTCGGGTCGCGTGAGCCGGGGGGCCTCCTCGGCGCCGCCGGTCATCGGCCCCCTGAGCGGGGCCGGGGTGGACGAACGCTCGGACGGGGTCTTCGGCTTCACGGCTGTGGCCGGGCGACTGCGATCCGCCGCGGCCAGACGCGACCGCTTGTCATTACGGTCATCGCCGGTCGAGGTTGCCGTTCTGACCGCCGCGGGGGGAGCCGAGGCCACCATCGTCCGCGGAGGTCTGGGATTCGCGGGCCGAGCTCTGTCGGCGGCGGGCGGCGCAGGCGCCCGTTCCGGTGTAGCGACGGAGGCCGCAGGAGAAGCGGTACGCGCCGGTCTGTCATCGGCCGCAGCCGCCGAAGCGGCCGCCGGAGTGGCCGCCGGAGTGGCCGCCGGAGTGGCCGCCGGAGTGGCCGCCGGAGTGGCCGCCGAGGTCTCAGCCGGCGGCGCAGTGACCTCCGAGGCATCAGGCGTGGCCGAGGCGACCGGCGCCTCGACCACAGGAGAGGGCTGAACCTCGACGGCCGGCCCACCCCGGTCCTCGGGCTCCACCGCCACGGTAGCTACCGGTGCGGAGCCGGGGACGGTGGCGACAACCTCCGTCGGCGCCGGGGACTGTCCGGCCATACGTCCCGACAACTGGAACACGCCGAAGGCGAATACCACCACCGCCGCGGCGGCCAGCGCGGGCCCCAGAGAGCGGTGCCAATAGGGAGCGGCCGTGCGGACCGGACGGAGCACCGGCGCCTCCTCTGTTTCCTCCGCCACGGCCGCCAGGATGCGGCGCTTGAGGCTCTCGGACGCCTCGGCCGGGGGCGTGGCGCGCATGATGGCCGCCGCGTCCCGCATGCGGGCGTACTCCATGAAGCAGTCGTCGCAGGAGAACAGGTGCGCCTCCAGAGTCTCGCGCTCCTCGAGGCTGAGCTCGTCATCGATGTACGCCGAGGCCAGGACGCGGGCTTCGCGGCATGACAGTCGCCGCACCGGCGCCACCCGGCGCAGGAGGCTGAGGATCCGCTCCAGCAGGTCCTCGGCCGGGCGCACCCGGCGCGCGCGCAGGAGCGTGTAGCGCACCTGCTCGTAGGCCTCCACACGGGCGGCACAGGCGGGACAGTGCTTCAGATGCTCCTGGATGCGCGCGGCCTGTTCCCCATAGATCTCGCCATCGACGAAGCTCTGCAGGTCATGTGGATGTATGCATTCCGACATAGCTGGTTCTCATCCTGAGGACCGACGCCGGTATCCGACACGTTTATTGGAAGAGGGCAACCCCCTGCCCCCCTCCGGTCTGCCGGCACCCGGTCCTCGTCGTCAGTCATGCCCCGGCTGCGATGGATGGTATGACACGGGCCACAATGTGCTATCTACATTGACAGATTACGGGAGACGAAGTTTCGGCCCGGGAAAGGTGTTGTCATCACATTCCGTGCACCCCGAAAGCCAGAAGCGTGGCCATGGTTCGCTTCAGAGCGTCCGCGCTGCGAAGGCCGAGGCAGATCGACCCGGGAGAAGCCGAGAGTGGCGCGGTGGCCGCAGGGCCGCCTCCGGAAGCGTGGCCTATGCAGGCTCCGCCCGGCTCGAGGCGCAGTACAGAAAGCGGATGACCAGGCGGCCGGTCTGGGTCAGGGCGAACTGCCCCACATGACAGGCTTTGTCCTCCACCGTGTGCCAGTGCGGGGCGCTGTCCATCCTCGTCAGCCACGCCGAGGGGATGCCCGCCAGCTCGAAGGCCTCGTGATCGCTCCAGGCCTCGGTGGTACCGATGTCCACACTGAGGCCCAGAGCCTCCGCCGCCCGCAGCACGTCCTGCAGGGCGGCATCACTGCCGTAGCCGGTGCGACAGATCGAGAGCTGCTTGCCCGCGCCTACCATATCCACAGACAGCATGGCGACAGTCTCGGCGCGCTGGGCCGGTGTCATTTCGTCCACATAGGCGTCGGAGCCCACGTGGTGGATCTCCGGCTGCTGCGGGGTACGCTCTTCGCCTCCGAAGAAGACCAGGCGCAGCTCGAAGGGGAGCCGATGGGTCCGCACCACCCGGGCCAGCTCGAGGAGCACCGCCACGCCCGAGGCGTTGTCATTGGCCCCCGGCGAGGGCGCGGTCAGGGTGCAGGAGTCATAGTGGGCGCCGAGGATCACCGTGCCGCGCTCATCGCCCCGGCACAGGGGATGGGTGGCAATGATGTTGCGGGTGCGCAGCTTCGTGCCGTAGAGCCCGATGTCATCTTGTGAGGTGACCGGCCAGCCGGCGGCCTCGAGGGCCGCGGCGATGTACCGTCCCGCCAGGGCCTCTTGCTCGCTCCCCAGCGGTCGCGGGCCGATCTTCTCGGAAAGGTGGCGTACATGGGCCATGGCCCGAGCGCCGTCGAAGGTAGCGATGGCATGGCGAACGCGCCGGGCCTCGCGCTTGCCCAGGTCGCCGGACTGCCGCCGGGGTGCCCCGGAAGGTGCCGAGAGCAGAGGCTCCTGGTCCAGGTCTCGCTCCGGCGTCTGGTGGCCTCCTGCCCCCGGATCGCGACGCCGGGCCGGAACCACCGGCCGGGAGGCAAGCTCCACGGCGGCGCGGGCGGCCGCCTCGCCCTGTGCCGCCCAATCATGCACCCGCAACGCAGGGGTCCGCGCCCAGGTGGGCAGACTCAGGTCCACGTCGCCCAGTCCCAGCAGGGCCACGGTCATACATATAACAGGTAACACGAGCTTCGCCTTCGGCAGCATACTCCGCTCACCTTCCCGCATTGCTTCCCACCGGTGCCTCTGCAATGTCGGTGCCCAAGGTCCGCCCGCCTTTGCCGAAGGAACTTCCCCTCCCGGCCGGGAATAGACCCATGCCCAATTCGTTCCGGACACAGAAGGGAGCGTGCAAGAGCTATGCCGGCGTCTCGCCATGTCATCACAATACTGCTGGTGGCCGGTATCGCCCTCGCGGCATGCACCGCAGGGCTGTGCCAGCCACCTGAGAAGAAGCTCATCGAGTACGGCTGGGATGTTCCGAACCCCAGTTTCGTTGCCGCCAATATCGAGAAGATGGAGCAACGCCCCTTCGAGGGCCTCATCATGCGGGTGCCCAACATCGGCAGCGTGTTCTCCAACAAGAAGCACTCCGAGGAGCAGGTGGCCGGGGAGTTCGCGGCCCTGGAGCAGATCAAGTGGTCGAAGTTCACGGACAACTTCGTGATCATGTACGCCGCCTCGACCATGGACTGGTTCAGCGATGAGGACTGGGAGTGCGTGCTGCACAATGTGGGGCTGTGCGCCAAGGCCGCCCGCATCGGCCGCTGCAAGGGCGTGTGCTTCGATGCCGAGCCGTATGGCAACAACCCGTGGCACTATCCGACCCAGGCCCACGCGGACACCAAGACTTTCGCCGAGTATCAGGTTCAGGCCCGGCAGCGCGGCGCTCAGTTCGTGGACCGCATCCAGCAGGAGATGCCCGACGCGGTCATCCACACGTTCTTCCTGTTCAGCTACTTCAGCGGCCTGGCACGGCAGACCGACCTGGAAGAGCGTGACCGCCGGCTCTCCCAGCAGCACTACGCCCTGCTGCCGGCCTTCGTCAACGGCATGCTGGACGCCGCCGGCGAGGACATCATCATCACCGACGGCAATGAGAGCTCGTACTACTACACCGATGCCCAGCAGTATTTCCGCTCGTTCTTCGACATGCGCCAGACCGGCCTGGGCATGGTGGCCCCCGAAAACCGCCGCAAGTACCTGGCCCAGGTACAGTGCTCCCAGGCGCTGTATGTGGACCACCTCATGGCCCTGAGGTCCCAAAAGTACGAGAGCGCCCACATGACCCCCGAGGAGCGCGCCCGGTGGTTCCAGCACAATGTCTACTGGGCGCTGTACACCTGCGATCGGTACGTGTGGCTCTACAGCGAGAAGATGAACTGGTGGAACGGGTCGGAGTTGCCGGAGGGCCTGGAGGGGGCTGTGGTCGCGGCCAAGGAGCATCTCGCGGCGGGCCGGCCGCTGGGGTACGACATGAAGGAGATCGTCACCCGTGCGCGGCAGCGCGCGGATGAGGAGATCCGGGCCAGGCTGGGGGAGAAGACCGCGGACGTGCCCGCCCTGGCCCAGGGCGAGCGGCCGCCGACCATCGACGGTAATCTCGATGACGCCGTCTGGCAGCGAGTGCCGAGCCTGTCTGCCTTCGTCCCCTTTGCCACCGTGGACAGCGCCCCCGAGGCCGGGACCCAGACCAAGGTCGCCTATGACCGGGAGAACCTGTATGTGGCGATGCAGTGCGCCGAGCCGGACATGGACCATCTGAGCCTGGTGGGCTCGGGGCGCGACAGCGACGTGTGGCTGGGCGACAGCGTGGACCTGTTCTTCTCCGCCGCCGTCAAGGAGCGCAACCCCTTCCACCACGTCATCGTCAACCCCGACGGCCTGTGCTGGGATGCCAGGCAGGTCGAGGACAGCACCGACAAGTCATGGGACCCCGAGTATCTGGTGGCCACGGCACAGGGCGCCGACTACTGGACGGTGGAGCTGGCGATCCCCTGGGAGGCCCTGGAGATCAGCGGCCCTCAGTCCGGCACTCAACTTGCCGCCAACGTCTGCCGCCAGCGCATTCCCAAGCGTGAGCTGAGCTCCTGGTCCACCTGCATCAGCGGGTTCCAGGAGCCCCTGCGCTTCGGGGTCTGGACGCTCAAGTAGGTACGGCCGTCTCGGTCTTACAAACCACAGGCGCCGGGAGCCCGTCATGTCCATCCGAGTTCTGGTGTGGAACGAGTTCCGCCACGAGAGGCAAAGCGATGCCGTCCGCGCCGTCTACCCCGACGGCATCCACGGGGCCATCGCCGGCGGATTACGGAATCACACCGACTTGCAGGTGAGTACCGCCACCCTGGACGAACCCGAGCACGGGCTCTCCGAAGCGGTGCTGGAGAAGACGGATGTCCTCATCTGGTGGGGGCACATGGCCCATGGTGAGGTCTGCGACGCGGCGGTGGAACGCCTGCAACGGCGGGTTTTGGAGGGCATGGGGCTCATCGTCCTGCACTCAGGGCAGGGATCGCGGATCTTCCGGCGCCTGATGGGCACAAGCTGCGATGTGCTCTGGCGGGAATCCGGGGGGAAGGAGCGGCTGTGGGTGGTGGAGCCGGGCCACCCTATCGCCGCGGGCCTGGGGCCGTATTTCGAGATCCCGCATACGGAGATGTATGGCGAGCATTTCGATATCCCGGCTCCCGACACTCTCGTGTTCATCAGTTGGTTCGCCGGCGGCGAAGTGTTTCGCAGCGGCTGCTGCTACCACCGGGGCCGCGGCAAGGTCTTCTACTTCCGACCGGGGCACGAGACCTTGCCCGTCTATCACCAGCCGGAAGTGTTGCGGGTGATCCGAAACGCCGTGTCCTGGGCGGCGCCGGTGGCCGGTCCGCCCATAGTCCGTGGCAACGTGCCGCCGCTGGAGGACCTGGCAGAGGCATAGAAGCGCGGCCGCAAAGCCCGTGGTGCCGCCCATCTGTCATTCTGAGGGCGTCCGGCCCTGTCTGCCGCACAAGGAGAATGGCCCATGCGCATGGCTCTGGCGGCGTTAGCACTCCTTATCGTCCCGGCCTGCCACGCCTGGGCACACTATCCGCCCGGGGTGGAGTACGCCGTGTACTGCTTCCCCGAGGGTCAAACGCCCACCATCGACGGCGACCCCTCCGACTGGGCCTCCGTGCCCGACAAGTACCGGCTGGATGGCACGCATCTTGAGGATACTGTGATGGGGAAGGGCGCCCAGATGGATCCGGAAGACCTGTCCGTGGAGGTCACCGTGGGCTGGAGCCCGGAGACCAATCGTCTCTACTTCCTGTACCACATGACAGACGACATGCACAACTTCGACCCCGAGTGGGGCGATATCTTCGAGGTGGTGCTGGACGCCGATCACTCCGGAGGCCGCTACCACAGCTTCGAGGATGTGGA
>CAYRFY010000452.1:0-6973 GCA_964423635.1 uncultured Armatimonadia bacterium
CCCGATCTCCTGCCCATTGGCCGTCACGACGAAGGCCACGCCGCTGGATGTGGAGCCATCTCGGATGCCGATGGTCGCATGCAGCTCGGCCGGCTCCTCGGGCAGCTTGAGCGCCAGATCGGCCACGGTCATCCCGTGAGAGGGCGGATGCACGGAGACACCCTGCCGAGCCACGCCACCCACCGCCCCGCCGCCGGGCGAAAAGTTGGCATACTGGGGGGCATCGAGCTGCTCGCCGGCGTCGGAGATGAAGCACACCTGCCGTGGCGCCGAGACCAGGTCCAGCGGGAGCGTAACCTCCGCATCAGGCGCAGAGGGCAGCAGGAACACCGCCCCCGGGAACCGGGTCCGGACCCGGTAACGATTCCCCTGGGCCTCGAGCCTCTCCATCCGCGTACCTGACAGGGCCACCGTCCACTTCTGAGGCCCCACGACGACCATCTCGCCCTCGGCGCTGACGTCCCGCCGCACCATGGGCGCATGCCAGCGCGCCCAATCGAAGGTGGCCTGCCGCTCAGGGCCCGGATGCACCGTGAGCTCGAGGGCTATCTCCTGCCCGGCGAGAGGGCTCAAGTCGAGAGATAGCTCGCCGGGGTCCGCGTCGGCATAGTGCAGCTCGGCGCTCAGCTCGCGGTCGCCGATAGCTCGCACTCCGAAGGTGACGCCATCTGTCTTGCCCTCGCCGATCGCCCCCTCGGCCATACCCACACCGGAGGTGAAGCGCAGCGTCCCGTCCTCCGGGAGTTTGAAGCGGAAGCGCGCGAAGACCACGCCGGTGCCGCCGGCCTCGGTCACCCCTGTCTGCGGGTTCACCCGCGTGGCCTTCCACGGCGGATGGGCGAAGAACCCGGTGCCGTCCACGCGGAACCCGGCTCCGTCGGGCCCGGAGAGGGTCCCGGACACCTCGTAGGGCTCGCCATCGAAGGGACGCGAGCCACAAGTGGCGGTGCCCAGCATCTCCTGCAGCCTCGCCACCACCCCGCCCGTCTGCACCGTGCGAATCACGGCGCGATCGCCCCGCAGCGTCACGGCGGAGGGGCGGAAGCCCTCTGGGAGCGCTTCCACATGGTACGCCTGCAGGTCCCTGGGCTCGGCAATGTACGGGTACCAGGCGTCCTTCTCCAGTCCGAACAGGCGCCGGTCGTCATACACCCGCCAACCCGGGATGCTCCCGGGGAGCTCGATCTCCTCCACATCGCTGATGGTCCGGGAGATCTCCCTGTCGCCCCACAGCAGGCGCCGGTCCGCGGTGCGCACCACCCGGTCTCCCGAGGCCGTCCTGTAGGGGCACGCCACCTCCGGAGGCCACGGCCCGTCGAGGTCGGGGTCCACCCGCTCCCGCAGCCAGAACTCGGCCTCATCGTAGAACTGCCGCGAGAAGCCGCCGGGGTTCTCGATCTGTCCGGTGTCTGGTTTGAGGGTGGGGATCACACCCCAGTATTGATAGGCTTCGTTCCAGGCGGCGTAGAGCTGCCCATTGGTCGGAGGGGCACAGCCCAGGTAGCCGTTGATGATGGTGTAGGGCCGGAGGAGGTACGAGCTGATCGGATGGGCCATGCCCAGCAATGGCCGGCTCCAGGTGCCCACGGAGTGGTTGAGCCCGGTGGCATGACGCTGGGCAAAGGCCTCGTAGCGGCAGGTGACCTCATTGAGCCCCTCGCCGCTGAGGGCTACGTCCGGCAAGGCCTCGCGCAGCTCCCGGTGCAGCGCCAGATTGCCCTGCAACATGGACATGCCCTCGATCAAGCCGTTGTGGTCGTTCCAGATGCAGAGGGTCTGATCCAGGTGCAGGGCGTCGATGTCGTAGTCGTGGCAGAGCTCGGCCATCCGCTGGACGAACAGCTCGCGCCACTTGCCGTGGGCCGGATTGATGTAGGCGAACTTGATCACCGGGTCCGCCCGGGTCCAGAGCCACCACAGCTTCTCGTGCTCCCCCCACGGACTGCGCACCTGGTAGGGCTCGAACTGCTCGTAAAGCGGATTGAGCGGGTCGACCCCGAAGTAGTTCACATGCAGCATGACCTTGAACCCGATCTCATGGGCGCGCCTCACGAAGGGCGCCAGCTCCTCCACCGGCTCGTCATAGGCAGGATAATCCCGGTCATAGCCCGCCTTGCGCCACCCGGGGATGTACAGCACCGTCTGCGCCGGGTCCAGACGCTTGGCCACGGCCTCCATCTGCGGGATGTCCAGCCCCATGATGACCATGCAGCGGCTGTCCTTGACCCAGGCGGGGCGCTGGGCCTCGACCTTCGTCGGGCCCAGATGCCGCTCGGACCACTCCCGGTACCGCCGCGCCGGCACCCGCCAGTCGCCCTCGTAAACGTTGAGCCTCCACCGCGGCGAGCGGCAGGTGGTAACCTCATCGAACGGGGCATAGTTGATCCCCACCAGCGTGAGCTCCCAGCCGTCGGGCGTCTTCTTCACCACGAGTCGCTTGTAGAGACCCTCCTCGTCCTCGGCCCACAGGTAAAAGCCTCTTCCCTGCCCTTCCACCACCACCAACTGCGCCTCCCACGACATGGGATAGTCGAAGGTCATCCCATTGGTGGGCCCGTCCTGGGTGAAGCGCAGCCCCGAATGGCCCGGGACGAGGATGTTCATCTCCGCCGGAATGTTCGCCACGCGGAAGCTCACCCCCCACAGCCCCTTCTGCGGTGAGGTGGCGTCCTGGGTCAGTACGAGGTCTCCACTATCGGCGTCCAGACGGGTGAAGGTGGTCACCTTCGCTTCAGGCAGGTCCGCGAAGCCGCCGGTCTCGAGAGCGGCGCCAGAATCCACCGCCGTGGTCACGGTGCCGGCGTGGTCGCCGTCCACATGGTGCAGCGTAATGCCCGTCTCATCGGCGGGGCGGGTCACGAAGGCGTTTCCCTCCGCATCCGCCAGCGCCACGATGCCGCCATTGTCAACCGTCACGGAATACGCCGGCGCCCGGAACTCGGCGGCGGAAGCACAAAGGGAATAGCCGAGGGGAAGCAGAAGCAGAGCGGGAGCAAGTCGCATGATCGAAGGCCTCCGTCCTCTGTGTGGGAGTATCGCAGGAGAGGTTCGTTTCGGCCGGCCTCAGCACCTGCGGCTTCGCTTCCGGCGCCTGCCACACGCGGTGACTCGATCACGAGGGAGACGACAACCATGGACGCGATACCCGACTATTGGCGATGGTTCAGCCGGGCACGGTTCGGCATGTTCATCCACTGGGGCCCCTACGCCACCTATGGGCGCGGAGAGCAGGTGCTGTTCCGCGAGCATCTCGACCAGGCACAGTACGCCCGCCGCGCCTGCGACTGGACTCCGCGGCACTGCGACATGAGCGCCTGGGCCGATGTGGCCGCGGAAGCGGGCATGAGATACGCCGTGCTCACCACCCGCCACCATGACGGCTTCTGCCTCTGGAACTCGCGCCACACCGACTACAGCACGGCGGCGCAGGCGGCGGGCCGCGACTTCGTGGACGAATACGTCACGGCCTTCCGCGCCGCCGGGCTACGCATCGGCCTCTATTACTCGCTGGCAGATTGGCGCATCCCGGCCTACTGGGAGGGCCCCGATCACGACCCCGAGGGCTTCGCACAGTTCCGACAATACGTCCACGCCCAGGTGGAGGAGCTCCTCACCAACTACGGCAAGATTGATGTCATGTGGTTCGACGGGGCCTGGCCTCACTCGCCCCGGGAATGGCAAAGCCCGCAGCTCGTGGAGAGTATGCGGGCTTTGCAGCCCGAGATACTCATCAACAACCGCCTCGGCACGCCCCACGCCCACGAGCTCCAGCAGGAGGCCAGCGACGGCGGCATGGGGGCGGGCGAATCGAAGACGCTCGGCGACTTCGGCACCCCGGAGCACCACATCACCGCAGACCCGACGAGGCTTTGGGAGTCGTGCCAGGTGAGCACCTGGCGCCTGTGGGGGCACACCCTCGGCGAGCGCTGGCGGCCTGCGGACCAGCTCCTGGACATGCTCGTGGAGGCCGCCGGCAAGGGCGGCAATCTACTGCTCAACGTCGGCCCGCAGCCGGACGGGCAACTTCCGCCACAATTCGTCCAACAGGCACGGGAAATCGGCAGGTGGATGCGGGTACACGGTGAGCTGATCTACGACTCGGAGCCCGGGGAGGTGTGCGAGTTCGTCACCTACGGCAGGCAGGTGCGTCGCGGCAATTGCCTCTATCTGGTCATCCGCTTCTGGGACGGCCGCGACACGCTGACCCTCGCAGGCCTCGAGACGCCGGTGAAGGCCGTGACGCTTCTGACCAACGGCCAGAGCCTGGCCTTCGAGCAAAGCGAGGACACCCTCACCGTCCACGGCCTGCCCCCGACGCCCCCCACCCAACTGTTCCCCGTCATCAAGCTGGAGTGCCAGGCGCCTGCCCAGCCGAGGGCGTGGGCCGCGCATCGACTGTGGGGCGGCGACCCCAGACGCATGACGCCCTGGGCGGCCGCAAGAGGCGGCTCGGTGATGGCGGACGGGCAGTAGCCCCCGCCCTCGCCGATCTTCCTTCCACTTGCCCAGATCTGCTCCGACGCGTATCCTGGGGCCTGTCGTACGACACAGGACGCATCCCGACCGCACCACATCGCCGCCAGACCATCGAGGAGGACCACCGTGCCCATCAAGTTCCACCACTTCGCCCTGGAAGTCAGCGATATCCGCAAGTCCGAGGAGTTCTACTGCGACCTCCTGGGCTTCAAGAAGACCGGGGAGCACAGCTTCCCCGACCGCGGCCGCTCCATCGTCTTCGTTGAGCTGGACGGCGTCTGCCTGGAGCTTCTCGCCGACACCGACAGCGAGCCGTACGTCGCTGCCCCCGCCAAGCAAATAGGGTACAAGCACCTTTGCATGCTCACGGACGATGTAAACGGCGTCTGCGAGCGTCTCCGCGCCGCCGGCGTCAAGATCACCACCGAACCCTTCGACACCGCCTTGGGCTCGCGCATCTGCTTCCTCGAAGACCCCGACGGCCTGCCCCTGGAGCTCTGGCAACCGCTACAATAGCGGGTACGGCAAACGGCACACGGCCAACGGCGGACGGCTTGACACCCTGGGGCTCTGCCCCAGACCCCGTAACTGGTCGAAGCTCGGTGAGCAGAGGCCCACAGTCAACCCGTGATTGCCGCACGTAGACTGTGCGGCAATCACGGCCTTGGTGCCGCCGGCGGGTCCAGGAAGACGCCGGAGAGTAGCGTGTTGATGCTCAGGTTCCGCCAGATGCGGATGTGCAGCTCCGTCGGCCCGGAGACGGCGAAGCGCTTGTAGACCCCGCCGCCGAAGTCCTCCACATGCGAGACGGCGTGGACCGTGCCGGCGGCGTCGGCCACCGAGATGGTGTAGGCCCGCTGTGGCTCGTAGTAGTTGTGGTCATTGACGAAATACAGGCTCAGGACGTGCTCGGCCTCAGGGACCGCGATTCTCAGGAGGAGATCCGGGCCCTCCCCCAGCGGGAACTGCTCCCCGTAGTCGTCGCGGTTGGCCGACTTGTGGCACTTGTGCCACGGGTCCCAGAGCGCCGCCGGGTCCTCGTCGTGCTTCTGCGAGACCCAGAGCCGGCCGGGCTCATTGGGATCCGTAGTTGAGAAGTCGTACGCAATTGGGGGCAGGCGCCCGCCAATGCGATCCAGGACGAAGTTCTGGGCGCAGAGGATGCGGCGCTCCTCGCCGTACTTGCCGGGCCAATCGCCGCGGGTGGCCCGGTCGTCCGGCAGCACTCTCACGCAGGGCTGCTCGGGGACGGCCATCCGCGCGAGTTCGGCAACTCGCTTCAGCGCATACTGAGCCCTCGCGCGCTGCCACCGAGTGGTTGGCATGACCGCGGCCAACGCGTAGTATCGGCCGGCGTCCTCCCAGGCGAGGCGCATCTCGGCCACCTCGCCCAGACGGCACAGCGCCAGGCCGGGTAGCTGCCGTCCTCCACTCGACGCGACGACGCCCTGCAGAGCACTCTCGGCCTCGGTCAGATGGACTTGGCCCATGTGGGCCAGCCCGGCGAGGTAGCGCGCCTGCACCGCCAACTCACCCATCGAGGGCGGCAGGTCGCCCACGCCATCGGCCCGCGCCAGGGCGCCCTCGTAGTCCCCGACGCGCAAGAGGCCCTGGGCCGCGGCCAGGGAACACAGCGCCGCCCACGGCGACCGCGGGTGCTCGGCGGCCAGCGCGCTCCAGATAGCGGCCCAGTCTGAGCCGCTCGGCTCGAAGGTCCGGCTGAGCGCCTCGTGCCAGGCCTGCTCGAAAGCCGCCAGGCTCTCGGGTACCAGCGCGAACGACGGACAGAGCGAGGCCATGCAGTCGTTCAGACCGGACAGCGCCTGTGACACCAGACCTCGCGCCGGCGGCTGCGCCGCCGCATCCAGGTACCACTGATTGTCCGCCAACAGGGCCGATGCGCAGAAGGCGCGGTCGCGTCCTGTGTCCAGGGCCTGGAGGTAGCGCGACAGCGCCTCCGCCGCTTGTCCTTGCCGCAGAAGCAGTGACGCCAGAGCCACAGCCACGGCGCGGGTGTCCGGGTACTCCGGGTACTCGTCGCACAGCCTGCCGTACAGCCGCGTCACCTCCGCGGTGTGCCCCTGCTTCTCGTGGGCCTCGGCCAGCCTGCGCAGTTGGGTGCAGGCGAACCTCGCTTCCCCGTCATACTCGGCGCGTGTGCGGAAGTACTGGGCGGAGCCCAGTGCCTTGAGCCGCATCACCTCGGCCTTGGCGTAGATGTCCGCCGCCGCGGTGAGGCACCCCTCGGCTTCCGTCAGGTCGCCGGCCGTCAGGTGGATGTCGGCCATGGCCTGCAGGGCGCTGAGCTTGAGGTCGTCCGAGCCCTCGGCTGCCACCGACCGATAGAGGTCCAGTGCCTTGTCTACCTGCGCCAGGCCGGCAAGGCACCGGGCCAGAAGCAGTCGCGCCGAGTGTCGCTGCTCTCCCTCGCCCACCAAGGGTTCCAGCAGGGCGACGGCGTCCGAGTACTTCTGCTGCGAGACCAGGTCCCGCGCCT
>CAYRFY010000453.1:0-6934 GCA_964423635.1 uncultured Armatimonadia bacterium
AACTTTCGCTCGAGCGGGGTCCAGCTAGAAAGTCAGGAGGCTCATCATCGCGATCACGACCAACAGCTCGATCAACGTGAAACCACGACGCATGGCCTGACCTCCTTACTTTTCGCACGACGGATGTCAACCCAACGCACCGACGGTGAACCTGACCTCTGTTTTCTACGGCGACCTATCATTCTCCTTCATCCAGTACGGGCTCTTGTTTGCCAACTTTTCAGCAGCAAGGCCTCTGGCGCAGGCCCGGCCAAAGATGCCGAAAAACGCCGGAATAGGGCCATTAGACCCCTTGCCGGCACTCAGGGCACCGCAGGCGCCCGGCCGCCCTGCTCCTGACACTCCGGGCAGTAGAAGGTGCTCCGTTGCGCCTGCACAATCCGGCGGATGATGCCGCGGCACCCCTTCCGCGTACAGCGCTGCCCCTCCCGGCCATACACCCGCAGCCTCGACTGGAAGAGACCGGCTTCCCCGGTGCCGGTACGATAGTCGCTGATGGTGGTGCCCCGTGCTTCCACGGCCGCTTCCAGCACTCTCTTCACCGCCCGCAGGAGACTCCGCACCTGCCCGGAGGTCAGCTCTCTGCACGGTGTCCGCGGGTCGATGCCCGCTGCGGCGAGAATCTCGCTGGCATAGATGTTCCCGATCCCCGACCGGTGCTCCTGGGACAGAAGGAACACCTTGATCGGGCACCGCCGTTGCCGCAGGAGGGCCTCCAGCTCGGTAGGCCGCAAGGGCGTGTCCAGCGCATCCGGCCCGATGCCCTGCAGCGTCCGAGCCTGGCTCTCCTGATCTGTCGCCACCAACTCCACCGTCCCCAATCTGCGCACATCCACATGGATCAGCCTGCGACCATCGTGCAGGTGCAGGATCGTCCGGGTGTGCGTGGGCAGCTCAGCGTCCGCAGGCACCGGATAGAGCTGCCCGGTCATCCGGAAGTGGACCACCAGGGAATAGCCCGTGGAGAAGCGGAGCAAGAGCACCTTCCCACGGCGGGACATCCCGTCGAGGGTGGAGCCCGTGAGGGACTCGGCTATCCGCTCCCGATCACAGCCCACCAGCATGGGCTCGCAGAGCACCGATACACGCGTCACCCGTGCGCCGCATACCGAGGCGCACAGGTCGCGACGAACCGTTTCGACTTCGGGGAGTTCAGGCATGGGAGGAAACAGGAAACAGGTGATAGGCGACAGGAAACAGGTGACAGGAACGGCGAACGGCGGGAACGGCGAACGACAGGAACGGCGAACGGCGGGAACGGCGAACCGCGGGAACGGTCGGTGATTGGCGGGGAGACCGCCGGGGCCGTTCCGCCGTCCCCCACCCCCCACCCCACACCCCACACCCCTCAGCGGGGCTTCTTGCGTCCCGGGTCGAAATCCTTCTTCAGCCGTCGGCGCAGCCTTGCCTCCACCGCCACCGGAAGCGGCTTGAGCTCCAGCGGTGTGGTGGGCTCTCGGGTCTCTCCGAGCCACTTGGTGGGATCCACCTGTGCCCCCTGCTGTCTGAGCACGTACATCTCCCCGGGCGCTCTGGGCTCGTAGGGCTCAAGCTGCAGAAGGTCGTGCAGGATGCAGCGCGCCGCTTCCTTGTCCGGGATGGCGCCCCGTGTCTCGGTGTCGGCGCGCTGGGGGTTGAACAGTGGCAGCGGCGAGCCCACACAGGAGGGACAGCCCTCCTCGCAGCCACAGGCGGCGAT
Organism: uncultured Armatimonadia bacterium; assembly: GCA_964423635.1. Classification (GTDB taxonomy): domain Bacteria; phylum Armatimonadota; class Zipacnadia; order Zipacnadales; family JABUFB01; genus CAYRFY01. The sequence continues at coordinate 1,700 of CAYRFY010000453.1, forward strand.
GAGCTCCAGCGCCGAGTGGCAGACCTCCTCGACGATCTCGAACACCTTCTCGGCATACCCAACGCCACCGGGGAAGCGGTCGTAGATGAACACCGCCGGGGAGGCGAAGTTGCCCGCATCCACCACACTCCCCACGTCCCTGGGGTCGCACATCACGTGGGCCGGCAAGACGCCCGCCATGGCGTTGGAGATCCCTAACATCCCGTCCTCGGACCGGCGGCCGTAGAGCTGGACCTTCTGCAGTACGTGTCGGGGCGGGATGAGCCAGAATGCCATGGTCTCCAGCTCCACCGGTGGCAAGTCGAGATTGCCGAAGCCAATGGAATCGCTCTCGTACATCTTGATCTTGCGGAACATGTAGACCAGATCGGTGACCTGCGCCGGGCCGGTGCCCACCTGGCTGATACGAAACGGCCGGGTCTTTGGGGGGTCGTCCTCGTCGTCGAGGACCTCGATCGAGGTGCGGTCCACCGACATGGTGTAGTAGTCGACCTCGATCTTGCGCACCCGGGCAATCCGCTCCTGCAGGTTGAGCTCGTCGACGAAATACGTCTCGCCCTCATGCATGTAGATGGCCTGATCGTGCACCTGGGTGAAGGCGCCCCACTCGTCGATCTCGCCGATGGTCTCGCCCCGGTCGGTGTCGATGATGACGTAATTGTCGTCATCGGCGGACCGGAGGTTGACGCGCCCGGCCGGATAGGCCTCGCCCCGCCAGTGCCAGCGCCCGGCGATTTCCTGCACCTCGTGGTCGTCGGCCAGAACCTGCATGACCCCGCCCAGAGTCTCGCCGAATACCTCCACGTCGTCGCCGGTGATGGGCAACTCCTGAGTGGCGCAGCGCACGTGGCCGTAGAGGATATAGGGGTTCTCGTGGTCGATGATCGCCCGCTCGTGGGGCTGGTCGAAGAAGTACTCCGGGTGCTGCATGAGGTACTGGTCGATGGGGTCCTCGCGGGCGATGAGAATGGCCACCGAATCCTCGTGCTGCCTGCCCGCGCGCCCCGCCTGTTGCCAGGCGCTGGCGATGCTGCCCGGATAGCCCACCATCAGACAGGCGCCCAGACTCCCGATATCGATCCCCAGCTCCAGGGCGTTGGTGGTCGTGACCCCCATCAGCTCCCCGGCGAACAGCCGGCGCTCGATCTCGCGCCTCGCGCCGGCCAGATACCCGCCTCGGTACGCCCTCACCACATCGGCGAGGCGGTGGCTGCGCTTGGCCAGTTCCGCCTGCACGTGACGATAGAGCAGCTCGGCGGTGGTGCGTGCCCGCACGAAGGCAATGGTCTGCACGTGGTACTTGTCGATGAGGTCCACCATCAGCCGGTGGGCCTCGGAGTTCGGGCTCCGGCGCCCCAGCTTGCTCTCGTCGAGGTACGGCGGGTTCCACAGGACGAACTTCTTCCGACCCCGCGGGGAGCCGTCGCTGTCGACCAGGGTCATGGGGAGGCCCACGATGCCCCGGGCGTGCTCGGCCGGATTGCCGATGGTCGCACTGCAGCAGATGAACTGCGGGGCGGCCCCGTAATGCCCGCAGACCCGGCGCAGCCTCCGGATCACGTTGGCCACATTGCTGCCGAACACCCCGCGATAGGTATGCACCTCATCGATGACCACATACTTGAGGCCCTCCAGGAAGTGGGCCCAGCGCGAGTGATTGGGCAGCACGCCGCTGTGGAGCATGTCCGGGTTGGTGAGAATCACATTGCCCTCATCCCGCAGTTGCCGCCGCAGCTCTTGGGGCGTGTCACCGTCGTAGGTACCGGCCATCAGGGGCAGGTCGGGGCGGAACTCCCGATAGCGCTTGAGGGTCTTGAGCTGGTCCTGGGCCAGGGCCTTGGTGGGGAACAGGTAGAGGGCCTTCGCGTTGCGGTCGGAGAGGATCGTCTCCAGGACCGGCACATTGTAGCAGAGGGTCTTGCCGCTGGCGGTGGCGGTGACGACGACCACGTTTTCCCCGCGCCGGGCGGCTTCCACGGCCTCGGCCTGGTGGGTGTACAGCCGCTGGATGCCGTCATGGCGCAGGAGGTCTTGCACCGTCAAAGGCAACTGCCGGGAGAGGTCGGCGAACTGAGCCTCCCGAGCCGGGATGTCCTGAGCGCGCACGATCTGGTGGTCGTAGTAGCGGTCGTGGGCGATCGCGTCAAGGAAGCGCTGGACGTCCAAGGTGACCTCTACTCCTCATCATCCGGGGGCTGACCGTCTTTGGGAGGTCCGAAGGGAAGCTTGTCCGAGACGTCCGGCGGGCGCTTCTCATCGAGGGTCGGCTTCCCGCCGCGGAGCTGCTCCTCCATGGCGCGCTTGGCGGCCATCATCCGCTCACTCTCGGAGAACCCCTGGTTCATCCGTCTCAGGCGCCGGACGAAGATAGTGACCAGAGCCACCGCCGAGATCACCGTCAGCCCATAGCGATAGTAGTCGGGCATCCAGCCCCAGAACAGCACAGGCCACCACAGGATGATGATGGCGATCATGACGATCCATTCGATCCATTCGGCTCTGGTCATCTTCGGGGCAACTCGCAGGGAGGTGATTGGGTAAGTTGGCACCAGTTCGGGCGCCCATTCTATGATAGGCCAAGGGGGAGGGGGCGTCAACGGAGGGAAGGCTGCGGGGGATGTCGGGTCTGTCGTTGGCCGTGCCTGTAGGGCGCGGGCCCGTACCGCGCCGATGTGGCTCCCCAACGGCGCCGGCCGGAGGCCCCCAGTCATCCCTCCCGGCCAGCGCTTCCAGCGACGACGCCTGCCACTCCCCGCCCTACCACACCGCCCCCGGCAGTGGCGGAGCGTCCCCGGGCACCACGTACAGATAGCGGCTCAGCCGCCCACCGGGCTTGCCCTCCCCGGCCTGCAGGATGCGCACCGCGTAGGTGCCGGCGGCGGGAAAAGCGATCCCCACATTGGGGATCGGCCCCTCCCAGGTGGGCTCATCGAGCGCCAGGATCACCTTCCCGTCGGCGTCGGCCACCTCGATCCGCAGGTGCCCGCCACCCCACCAGCGCGCCATCTGGAAGTACAGCCTGTGCTCCATGTCGGCTTTCTCCTCGGGAATCGTGACGCTCCACTCGCCCCCGCGCGGGGTCTGCTCCGTCCACCACTCCAGAGCGGGATGCTCCACCTTGCCCGGATTCATGAAGCTCTCGTCCTTGGCGCCGTAGGCCGAAAGCGGCTTTGCCACCTCCACCCTATAGGGCGCGTAGCGCCCCATGATGTGACGCTTCGTGGTCTCGGTCTGCGCGCTCTCGGCCCGGGCCATGCGGGCACCGTCCAGCAGATGCAGCGCCGCCTGCTCCTGGGCGCGCACGTACCCCTGAAGGAGACTCTCCGCCAATGTATCGTCGCGGGCGATGAGCACCAGGGCGCCCGTGTCCAGATCGGGGAGGACCACTCGCGAGAACTCGCCGTCGGGCGTCAGCGAAAGCGGCGTCACCGTGCCGTCGCCCACGAGCCCGGCGTAGCCCGCCTGCAGCCAGGGCAGGCGCGGTACCGTGAGGGTCGTGGCTTCTCGCGGTGTGTGGGCAAAGTCGGTGGGTAAGGACTCGTAGTCCTCATTGACCGCCACCAACAACAGGGCATCCTCGCCGCAGACGAGGGTCTTGACCCAGACCTTCTCGTCGGCGCAGGTGGCGATGTCCGTGGGATGGGCCTTGAGGACTAGCGGCTGCAGCAGCTTGAAGCGGCGGTAGGTCTCTCCCAGAGCATTGAGCACATCGGGGAAGTTGGGGGCGCCGTAGAAGTCGGCGAAATCGGACTTCTCATCGAACCACTCCCAGCCGCTGAAGCCGCGGGCGCCGGCGCCCAGTGCATAGAGGTACTGGATGATGACTTCCCGGCCGAAGGGAGCGCGCCGGAACTTCATCTCGGTGTTCTTGCGGTCCTCGAAGTCCACCTGGGGCACGGCCTCCACGCGTCTGGGCCCGGCCGCCCGGCGACAGGCCTCGGTGGCCTCCTTCACCCACGCCAAGGGAGCGCCGATGCTCAGAGGATAGCAGTCGGGACTGACGATGTCGGGAATCTGGGCGTAGACATAGTAGTTGGCGGGCTTGAAGGTGAGGTCCACGGTGACCTGCACGGGCTTTTCAGGATCGGCCTCGGCGCACCGTCGCGTATCCTCCACGATCTGGGGGGCGTGGTAGCCGATACGCAACGGGGCGGGCCACTCATTGGCCGTGTAGTCCCAGCAATCCGGCTCATCATGGAGAATGTAGGCGTGTACCGCCGGATGCCCGCGCACCTCGGGGGCGGGAGAGTGACCCACGTGAAAGGACGAGCGCTGACCATACGCGGCGTAGCGATCCAGGGCCGTCCGGCCCAGAGCTCCGAAGTGGGCGGCGCAGTTGAGCCCCAGCCGAACATTGGTGTCCAAATCACCGGCACCGTACATCCCCAGGCGCATGAACTCGTCCAAAGTCCGCAGGGTGCAGGCCGCCGCGGCGCCGTCCTCCGCCACCAGCTTGTAGGTGTGGAAGGAGCCCGGAGCGAGCGCCTCGGGCAGATCGATCTCGATGGGGCAAACGCCGTGGGCGAACTCGGGAGCCGGAATGCGCGAGCGTGCGGTGAGGTCGATCCCATCCAGCAGCACGCGGCCGATTCGGGCCGGCTGCTCCCCGAGCCGCTCGGCCACCAGCGTCACGTGCCGGCCCTCCTCCGCCCAGGCCACGGTCTCGATGCGGAACGGCGGCACCGTCACCGGCACGGTGGCCTCCAGCACCTGCCCCTCGGCGTCCAGAGACAAGACCGCGTCGCTCTCCAGCGGATAGCGCAGGCGCACGCTGACCTCGGAGATCCCGCCCGCGGGCACCGGATTGGGCCACGTGCGCCACCAGATCACCTCGTGCTTGTCAGAGGTCCGGAGGCTCTCCAGGTCCGTTCCGTCCATCGTCCTGGCTTCCACGGCCACCGGTCGGTCGCCCTGATTGTTTACGTAGACCTTCAGTGTCCCGGAACGCCTGTGGGTCTTGGAGAAGTCGGCGAGACCCGGAGCGCCTTCGGTCCAGGAGTAGTCGCCGCCCACATCGACGTGGTAGTACGAGCAGTCGATAGCGACCTCGGCCGCTGCGGATGGTGAGTACAGGCCGAGTGTGACGGCGGCGAAGACCGTGGCAAGCATGGCAGACCTCCGATTGAGCGCCGATCCGGGGCCGGCGTGTCCGGCGTCCGCGGGGCGGAAGTATGTGTTGAGCGCCTCGTGCCGTTGGCCGTTGGCCGTTGGCCGTTGGCCGTTGGCCGTTGGCCG
>CAYRFY010000454.1:0-6893 GCA_964423635.1 uncultured Armatimonadia bacterium
TCATCGTGGCGGCCGGGCAGGGCTCGCGGTTCGGCGGCGAGCTGCCCAAGGTGTTCGTGGACCTGGCCGGCTCCCCGCTGCTCCTGTGGGCCCTGAGGGCCTATGACACTCACCCCTGCGTGAACCGGCTTCTACTGGCGGTGGCGAAGGAGCACATCGGGCGGGCCGAGGCCCTCTGCGCCCGGGCGCACCTCGCCCGTCCTGTGCGATGACCCTCCCAGGCTCATCGCCATTCACGACGGTGCCCGGCCGCTGGTGGACCGGGGCACCATCTCCGGCTCGATCCGCCTGGCCGCGCGGTTCGGCGGCTGCGTGACTGCCGCCGCCGTCACCGACACCATCAAGCAGGCCGATGCAGGCAAGGTGGTGGTGGCGACCCCCGACCGTTCCTCCCTGTGGCGCGCTCAGACTCCGCAGACCTTTCGCTACGAACTGCTCTCCGAGTGCTATCGCCGGGCCGCTGAAGAGGGCTGGGAAGTCACCGATGATGCCTCGGTGCTGGAGCTGTGCGGCCACCCGGTGCATATCAACCCCGGCCCCGGAACCAACCTCAAGGTAACCACACCCGAGGACCTCAAGATAGCGGCGGCACTGATGGGACACGACGCCACGGTGCGCGACGATGGCGGTGTGACAGATGGTCCGGCGGCGGTGCGCGTCGGCAGCGGCTACGACGTGCACGCGCTGGTGCCCGGACGCCGGCTGGTGCTGGGAGGCGTGGAGATCGCTCACGAGACCGGCCTGGCCGGGCACTCGGATGCGGACGTCCTGCTCCACGCCATCTGCGACGCGTTGCTGGGAGCGGCGGCGCTGGGCGACATCGGCGCCTTGTTCCCCGACAGCGATCCGGCGTACAAGGACATGGACAGCGCGGTGTTTTGCCGTCGGGCGGCGCAGGAGCTGCGCTCCGCCGGCTATGAGATCGGCAATGTGGATGCAACGGTGATCGCGCAAAGGCCCAAGCTGGCACCCCACATTCCGCAGATGAGGGCGAACATCGCCGCGGCGCTGGGGATCGCGGTGGAGCAAGTCAGCGTGAAGGCGACGACCACGGAGCGACTGGGCTTTGCCGGGAGGGAAGAGGGCATCGCGGCGGAGGCGGTGGCGACGGTGGTGGGTGACGGGCAACGGCACTGATTTGGCCTCACGCCCGGCCCCTCTCCTTCGCAAACACCGCTCAGGAGAGGGGTGAACGGCGACGGGCAACGGCACTGATTTGGCCTCACGCCCGGCCCCTCTCCTTCGCAAACACCGTTCAGGAGAGGGGTGACAGGCCGCCGGCCCCTTTCCGTCGGCGGTTGGGTGGTCTTGCCTTCACCCGCGCGCAGTCCGCAGGAACGCCCGGTTCTTCGGGACGCCCGCCGATCCTCCGGATCGGGTCGGGATGCGAGAGGGCAAACGGCTAACCGCCAACGGCGACGGCCGGCACACCGGCGCGGGCGCCGTTCTCGCCCGGCTCCTGATGTGCTATAATGGCTCCATCGACCAACAGGGAGTGACTACTACGGTGTCTGACAAAGTACTACGACTCGGGCTTCCCAAAGGCAGTCTGCAGGAAGCCACGATGGAGATCCTGCGCAACGCCGGGTACAAGATCAGTGTGGATGAGCGCCAGTATCGCCCGCATATCGATGACGAGGAGATCTGGAGCGTGCTTTTGCGCGCCCAGGAGATGCCCGGCTATGTGCAGGACGGGATCCTCGATTGCGGACTGACCGGGCTGGACTGGATCAGGGAGCGGGAGGCGGATGTGGTCGAGGTGGCCGACTTGGTCTACTCCAAGCGCAACATGCGCCCCTACAAGTGGGTGCTGGCGGTGCATGAGAGCTCGGACATCAAGGGCCCCGAGGATCTGGGGGGCAAGAGAATTGCCACCGAGCTTCTGAACGTGGCCAAGAGATACCTGGCCGATCACGGGGTGGAGGCCCAGGTGGAGTTCTCCTGGGGGGCCACGGAGGCCAAGTGCCCGAGTCTGGTGGACGCGGTGATCGAGGGCACCGAGACGGGCAGTACGCTGCGGGCCAACGGGCTGAAGATCGTGGACGTGCTGTTTGAATCCACAACGAAGCTGATCGCCAATCGCTCGGCCTGGTCGGACCCGTGGAAGCGGCACAAGATCGAGGACTTGGCCCTGCTGATCCGGGGGGCTTTGGCGGCGGAGGAGAAGGTCGGGCTGAAAATGAACGTGGCCAAGGGCGACCTGGAGCGTGTGCTGGGGTGTTTGCCGGCGCTGAAGGAGCCCACGGTGTCCCAGTTGTCGAATCGGGAGTGGGCGGCGGTGGAGACGATCATCGACAAGCGTCAGGTGCGGGAGCTGATTCCGCAACTGAAGGCGGCGGGCGCTGAGGGGATCATCGAGTACCCTCTGAACAAGGTGATTCCGTAGTCCCGCCGTTGGGGAGGAGAACTTCAGCCGGGCGAGGAACCTGCCGATAGACCGAGACAGCAGGCCGGATGATTCTAGGCCGGACAAGAGGTGCAGACCACAGATCGACCCCGTCGCCGCAGCAACGTTCCCCTAGAGGCATGGTCGGAGGCCCTTCTTAGTCGGGAGGGCCCATGCGGCCTTGACTTGTGCCCCGCTAACTGGTATACTGCACGATCCTAGTTTCCTGATTACCCGCCCGGACCGGTGAGCTGCCCCCCCGGGGCAATGCTTTCGCAAAGCGACCAGTGTTGTGTCGCAGCCCGCGGCGCATGATGTCGTTTTTGGGTCATGCGTGGCGGACATCATTGCTGCCTGGCCGTGACCGGTTCGTTCGATAGGAACATCTGCTTCGGGAGGAATGGAACCCATGGCTGCAATCGAGGGAATCGCCGCCCTCACGGGAACCCGGGCGACAGAGGACATCATCCCGCTGCCCGACCTCATCGAGATCCAAACGGACTCGTATCAGTGGTTCTGCGAGACCGGGCTGCGCGAGCTGTTCGACAATTTCAGCCCGATCGAGGACTACACCGGCAACGTGGCCCTGGACTTCCTGGACTACCGGATTGGTGAACCGAAGAAGTCGATTGAGGAGTGCAAGGAAAGCGACTCGACCTTTGAGGCTCCCCTGTACGCCAAGGTCCGCCTGGTCAATAAGGAGACCGGCGAGATCAAGGAGAGCGAGGTGTACATGGGGGAGCTGCCGCAGATGACGGATCGCGGCACGTTCCTGGTCAATGGGGCCGAGCGGGTGGTGATCAGCCAGCTCGCCCGCTCACCGGGTGTGTACTTCCGGGACACCATCGACTCGTCGGGGCGCGTCCTGTACTCGGCCCAGATCATCCCCAACGAGGGGGCGTGGGTAGAGGTGGACACCGCGGCCAGCGGTGCCATCAGTGTGAAGATCGGGCAGAACCGGAAGTTCCCGGTGACCACGCTGCTCCGTGCTTTGGACTGGTTCGAGGACGGCAGCGATCCGGACATTCCCCGGACCGGCACGGATTCGGAGATCTTGGAGTGTCTCGGCCTGCATGAGCGGATCGGGCTCAAGGACCTGCTCAAGCGCCTGGCGGCCTCGGAAGACGCGGGCATGCCGGGAGTGGAATCCCACGATGTGTTCTACTCGACGGAGCGGATCGTCACCCCCGAGGGCGAGGTGCTCGCCGAGCCCTACGGTCTGGTGACGGAGAAGTGCGTGCGCGAGGCGCTGCGCATGGGGCGCACGGAGCTGAAGGTCATCACCGTCTCCCACCAGCTTTTCGCCACCCTGGAGGACGACGACACCTATACCTCGGAAGAGGGCCTGCTGGACGTCTATCGGAAGATTCGGCCCGGCGATCCGCCGACGGTGGACAGCGCCGAGTCCTTGCTGCGCTCGTACTTCTTCGATGTCAAGCGCTACGACATGTCGCGGGTGGGGCGCTATAAGGTCAACCGGAAGCTGAAGATCACGGTGGATCCTGACACCTACACCCTGACCCGGCGGGACGTCATCGCCATCGTGCGGTATCTGCTGGCGTTGTCGCGCAATGAGGGCGCGGTGGACGACATCGACCATCTGCAGAACAAGCGGGTGCGTGCGGTGGGCGAGCTACTGCAAAACCAGCTCCGCACGGGGTTTTTGCGCATGGAGCGGGTGGCTCGGGAGCGCATGACCAGTCTGGACCCCGACGAGATGGTGCCGCAGTCGGTGATCAGCATCAAGCCGGTGGATGCGGCGATCAACAGCTTCTTCGGCAGCGGTCAGTTGTCGCAGTTCATGGATCAGATCAACCCGCTGGCGGAGCTGGCCCACAAGAGGCGCTTGTCGGCTCTGGGCCCGGGCGGTCTGAGCAAGCAGAGCGCCAAGCTGGAAGTGCGTGACGTGCACTATTCGTACTATGGGCGCATCTGCCCGATCGAGACCCCTGAAGGCCCGAACGTCGGTCTCATCGGCTATCTGGCCCTGCACGCGCGGCTGGACGACTACGGGTTCATCCAGACGCCTTACCGGCGGGTTTCCAAGGGCCTGCTGGCTGATGGGGTGGACTATTTGACGGCGGACGAGGAAGAGGAGTTCTTCATCGCTACCGCCTCGGAGCAGGTGGATGAGAAGGGGAAGCTGATCGGCGATCTGATCACCTGTCGCAAGGGCGGTCAGTTCCCGGCGGTGCCGCCGGAGCAGGTGGAGTACATCGACGTCACGGCCAAGCAGATTTTCTCGGTGGCCACCTCCCTGATTCCGTTCTTGGAGAACGACGACGCGGTGCGGGCGCTGGCGGGCTCCAATATGCAGCGCCAGGCGGTGCCGCTGCTGGGCACCGAGGGGCCGGTGATCCGGACGGGGATGGAGGAGCGTGCCGCCAGGGACTCGGGGGCCGTGATCGCCGCCAAGGGTGACGGCCGGGTGGTGGAGGCGGACGCGGACCATATCAAGATTCAGTATCGGGACGGCTCCGAGGAGCTGCACAGGCTGCACAAGTTCACCCGGACGAACATGGGCACGTGCATCAACCAGCACGCGCTGGTGCGGAAGGGCGACCGGCTCCGGGAGGGCCAGCCGATCATCGACGGGTCGGCCACGCGCAACGGGTCTCTGGCGCTGGGGCGCAACTTGCTGGTGTGTCTCCTGCCGTGGGAGGGCTACAACTTCGAGGACGCGGTGCTCATCAGCGAGCGTCTGGTCAAGGACGATGCCCTGACCTCGGTGCATATCGAGAAGTACGAGTGTGAGGCGCGGGACACGAAGCTGGGTCCCGAGGAGATCACCCGAGACATCCCCAATGTTGGGGACGACGCGCTGAAGGACCTGGATAGCGGCGGAGTGGTACGGGTGGGGGCGGAGGTGCGGGCCGAGGACATCCTGGTGGGGAAGGTGGCTCCCAAGGGCCAGTCGGAGCTGACGGCGGAGGAGAAGCTGGTCATCGCGATCTTCGGCAAGAAGGCCGAGGAGATGCGGGACGTGTCTCTGCGGGTGCCGCATGGCGAGAAGGGGATCGTGATCGCGACGAGGGTGTTCTCGCGGTACAAGTACCACTGCGACCGGTGCGAGGGTGACTTCGACTACGGCAAGCGTCTGGAGTACCAGGAGTGTCCGCGGTGCGGCGGTCGGCTGAAGAAGATGGCGGGGGACGAGTTGCGTCCGGGCGTGAACCAGATGGTTCGGGTGTACGTGGCCCAGAAGCGCAAGATCATGGTGGGCGACAAGCTTACGGGGCGCCACGGGAACAAGGGCGTCATCTCCAAGATCCTGCCGATGGAGGACATGCCGTTCATGGCGGACGGCACTCCGGTGGACATCTGTCTCAATCCCCTGGGCGTGCCGTCACGTATGAACATCGGGCAGGTACTGGAGACGCACCTGGGGTTCGTGGCCCGGCAGTTCCAGGAGATGTTCACCACCCCGATCTTCGAGGGCTTTTCGGCGGAGGACATCCGGGGCGGGATGAAGGCGGTGGAGGCGAAGCTGCAGATCGAGAGTCTGCGCTCGTACTGCCTGTGCGAGCTGAACTTCTATGGTGCCGGCCTGAGGCTGGATGAGATGCCGGCCACCGTGGAGGAGCTGGAGAAGACGATTCTCACGCAGCTTGGTCAGCGGCCGAAGCAGGAGCTGCAGCCGCTGGTGGATTTCCTGGCGCTGGACCCGGAGGCCTTCGGTGCGGCGAGCCCGGCGGAGGTAGGCCGGATCATCCTGGATGCGGCGCGGGCCAACGCGTGGCGGACCGCGCAGTTCGACGGCAACAGCGGCAAGATGGTGCTGTACGACGGCCGCACGGGCGAGCAGTTCAACCAGTCGGTCACCGTGGGCACCATGTACATTCTCAAGCTGCACCACCTGGTGGAGGACAAGATTCACGCTCGCTCCACCGGCCCGTACAGTCTCATCACCCAGCAACCGCTGGGCGGCAAGGCTCAGATGGGCGGGCAGCGCTTCGGCGAGATGGAGGTATGGGCGCTGGAGGCCTACGGCGCGGCGTACTCGCTTCAGGAAGTGCTGACGGTGAAGTCGGACGATGTGCAGGGCCGGGTGGCGACCTACGAGGCCATCGTCAAGGACGAGAACATCCGGGAGCCCGGGATACCCGAGTCGTTCAAGATCCTGGTGCGTGAGATGCAGTCGCTGGCTCTGGATGTGAAGGTCGAGAACCGGGAAGGCCAGTTGGTGGATCTAGGCGCCGATACCGACGACGGTCGGTAGGGCGCGGCGGGGTTGGGCCGGCAGCGGAGAGTTCAAGTTACGTGCACTCGGAGGGGATCAACTTGGCGGGAACCACCACCGATTTCGAGGCCATCACTATCGGTCTTGCCTCCTCGGACGAGATCCGGTCCTGGTCGCATGGTGAGGTCAAGAAGCCCGAGACCATCAACTATCGGACCTACAAGCCTGAGCGCGACGGCCTGTTTTGCGAGCGCATCTTCGGTCCGTCCCGGGACTGGGAGTGCCACTGCGGCAAGTACAAGAAGGTCAAGTTCAAGGGCATCATCT
>CAYRFY010000455.1:0-6883 GCA_964423635.1 uncultured Armatimonadia bacterium
CGGCCGTTCGCCGTTCACCCCCTTCTCCCGTCGCCCGCAGTGTTTGCGGGCGTAAGGGAGAGGGGGCAAGGGGGGTGAGGCGCCGTCCGCCGTTGTACGGCGGCGCCGTCACCGACCGCGCCGCACGCTACTGTTTGGCCTTGTCCTCCTTGATCGCCGCCTTCACCGCGGCCAGAACCTCCTCGGCGTGCTCGTCCACCTTCACCTTCGGGAAGATGCTGCGGACCACACCCTCCTTGTCGATCACGAAGGTCGTGCGGACGACGCCCATCGAGGTCTTGCCAAACTGCTTCTTCTCCTGGTAGACGCCGTACTTGGTGGCCACTTTGGCATCGGTGTCGCTGAGGAGCGGGAAGTTCAGCCCGTTCTTGGTGACAAACTTCTCGTGTGCCTCCAGATCGTCGGTGCTGACCCCGAGGATCTCGGCTCCTGCCCGCTTGAACTTGCTCTTGGTGTCCCGGAAGGCGCAGGCCTCCTTGGTGCAGCCGGCCGTGTTGTCCCGCGGGTAGAAGTACAGGACCACATAGGACTCTCCGCGGAAGCTACTGAGCTTGACCTTCCCTCCTGTACTCGCCGGAAGCGTGAAATCCGGCGCCTTCCTGCCCTCTTTGAGTTCGGCCATGCACACACCCTCCTTGTGGGGCCTACAGGCCCCCATATGCGGGCAGTAGCCCGCCGCTGAACAGGCCGCCTTCCTCGGACACAAGGTAGGCCACGGCCTGTGCCAGTTCCTCCGCGGTTACCCACCTGGCAAAGTCGGCTTTCGGCATGCTCCGGCGCATGTCGGGACTGTCGATCACACTGGGGGCCAGCGCCACGGCCGTGACGCCGCTGCCCTTGAGCTCCTCGCGCAAAGCCCGGGTATACGCAACCACCGCGGACTTGGCCACCGAGTAGGCCCCCGCGCCCTTCTGGGGATGCTCGGCGGCCCGGGAGGCGATGTTCACCACCCGCCCATAGCCCCGGCGGACCATGCCGGGGACCAGGGCACGGCAGCAGAGGAAGACCGTCTGGAGGTTGATCTGTAGCATGTGGTCCCAGTCGGAGAGCTCAACCTCCCACAGCATGGCGCCGCCCTGATACCCCCCGGCGGCATTGACCAGGATGTCCACGCCGCCCAGGTGCTCTTCGACGGCGGCGGCGAGGGCGCTTGCCCCGGCCTCGGTGGTGAGATCGGCGGCGGCGGCGAAGGCGCGCTCTCCCAGCGCTCCGGCGGCCTGCTGCAGGCCCGGCAGACTCTCGGGGCCGGAGGCAATGCCCAGCACCCGGGCGCCCCGGGCGTGCAGCTCCCTCAACACGGCGCCGCCCAGGTTCCCGCTGGCTCCGGTAACGACCGCTCGGCTCTCGTGCAGCTTCATGTCCATCGGCCTTTCTCTGACATGCGTCGGGGCCGGACGGCAGGGGGACTGCGGCCCGCCGCCGTCGCCGTCGTAGAGGTGCGGCCGAAAAGCCGGGCCTCCCCGGCTCCCGTCATCCTGGAGCGCCGGCGTCACAAGCCCGGGCGGCGCAAGTGCCGCTGGGGCGAAGGATCTCGCTACATCCCGGGAGATTCCTCGAGCTGCTCCCTTCGGGAGCGGACGCTCTCAGAATGACACTCCCGGCGGACGCTCTCAGAATGACACTCCCGTGCGAGTGTGGACTGCCCGGCCGCGCTCACGGGGAGTAGGTCCCGGCGGCTCTCCCGAACGCTCTGCGGCCGCTTACTGCGCCTGCGGCTCGATCCTGAAGTTGTCGAACCAGAACTGCTGGCCCTGCCTGCCCTGGTCCCTGGCGGCGAAACGGAACATCTGCAGCAGCTTCACCTCGGGGAAGACCTCGCGGATCACCCGGGCGTCGATGCTCACCTCGTGCCAGTGGTCGTCATCCACCAGCGCATACAGCTCCAGATCCCGGTAGCCTCCGACGCTGCGTGTCGCGGTGCCGCCGACGCAGACGGCTCCCTGGCCCACGGCGGCGCCCTTGAAGGCATGCAGCCACAGGCCCACCGGCACCCCGGGCGGGATGCGATACGAGAGCTTGACGATGGGGAAGCGATCGATGTCCCACCACCTGGGGCGGATGTCGCAGGACAGGGCGGCCTCGTCGGCGGTGGCGAAGATCCGCATCGAGCGTTTGCCAAAGGCGGCGGTGGTATCGTCCATCCGTGCATCGGTATTGCGCTGGCGGGAGAAGTTCCAGTAGTAGTGCCAGTCCTCGAGGTTCTCGGCTTCGAAGTCGGTGACGACCACGGGAGCCTCGGCGGTCTCCATGGTTACCAGCCGCAGGCCGTCGGGAATGACGGGCGCCCCGTACCACGCTTCGTTCTCGGCCCCGGCCTCGTAGGCGCCGAGGTCGGGGGCGGTGCCGAGATAGGGCAAGGACACCGCATCGCCCTGTCGCCAGGAGACCTCGCGGTCGAGGGTCAGCAGGCCGCGGTCGATATCGACCCCGGTCACCCGGGCCTCGACCTTGCCGGCGCCGATGAAGATCAAATCGCCGACCTCGCCGGGGATGCCGAAGCCGTCGAAGAACCAGCGGGCATCATCCACGGGCAGTTGGGTTCCCCGGCCCGAGGAGATGGCCACGGCCGGCGGGGCACCGGCGTCGATGCAGGGGCTGCCGGGCTGAAGGCGATAGTCATCGGCCAGGGGATCGGCAAACCGCGGGTCTGCATCGATATTGCCCGAGAACTGGCCGGGCATCCGGGCATTGGCCTCCAGGGCGGTCATGTGCCGCCCGCCCCAGCTCTCGACCCCCGGCCAGGCCCAGTCGTAGCGCACGGTCCTGCAGCCGGGGCGGTCGCCGTACAGGTCGTTGTGGACGAACCGATTGTCCTGCGCGATGTTGGAGACCAAAAGCAGCGCCAGTCCGTCGCCGCCGGGGTCGTTGTGGGAAAACACGTTGTTTTGCAGCACATTGCCCGCGACCATGTGGGGGTACGGCTCCCGCCCGTTGTCCACCATCTCGAAGCCGTACTCGTGGTTGCGGTACCAGGTGTTGTGGTACACGCGAGACCGCAGCATGCCGAAGGTGGGCAGGTCTCCGTACTTGTAGGCGTTGATCACCAGGGGGCCGTAGTGGTTGCGGTGGATGACATTGCGACGGAAGATGGAATCGACGATGAAGAGCTTGGCCCGGCCGTCGGCGG
Organism: uncultured Armatimonadia bacterium; assembly: GCA_964423635.1. Classification (GTDB taxonomy): domain Bacteria; phylum Armatimonadota; class Zipacnadia; order Zipacnadales; family JABUFB01; genus CAYRFY01. Next base: position 3,128 of record CAYRFY010000455.1, read on the forward strand.
AGCCGGAGCCGTCGAAGCCGTTGGTGATGACGCACTGCTCCACGAGCAGGCGCGGGGTGGAGAAGAACTCGAAGTTCCGGCCCCAGCGGCAGTCGAAGATGCAGCGGCGAACGATGTTGTAGGGGCAGTCGAACCACAGGCCGAAGGGCCGGTGCCCTCCTTGGCTGATGTGGATGTCTTCAAACACGCAGTGACTGCAGGCGTAGTTGTTCCACATGTCACCGGACACGTGGCCGTAATCGCCGATGTTATTGGCCCGCAGGCACCGCAGGCTTTCGTAGCGGTTGTAGTGGCAGTCTCGGCACTCGATGGGGCTGTAGGAGTGGGTGGAGTTCTCCATCCGGCAGTTGCGGATGATGCAGTGGCCGGCGCGGTTCAGGCGCATCCAGCCCCCGCGCTGGGGAAGCATGAGGAAGCCCTCGACGACGATGTGCTGCCGGTCCTGCAGGTCCACACAGAGCGGACGGTCGCCGGACGGGCCGCCCTTGAGGACCGCCGCCTCCGGGGTCTGGGCGCGGTAGGTGATGGGGGCGGCGTCCTCGCCGGATCGGGCCGGGGAGATCGCTCCCGTGTACTCACCGGCGAGCACGACCAGCGTATCACCCGGACCGAGGGCGGCATTGGCATGCTCCAAAGTCGCCCAGGGACGGTCTCGGCTGCCGGGGGCGGTGTCGTCACCGTCTGGGGACAGATACCGGGTGGCCGGGGATGCGGAGGTGGCCAGGCCGAGCAGTAGCAGGAACGAGGACTGCAGCACAATGAGCCGCACAGGCACCCTCCGAACTCATGGGGTGGGAGGTCTCACCGGCGTCTGTTTTCGACACCCACCGCGTTCACACCTGCAGGCTTCCGCCGGCCGTCGCCTTCGGTACCACCTCAAAAGCGCGGCCAAAAGCCCGCCTTCGCCGTGCTTGTCATTCTGAGGGCGTCCGCTCCCGGAGGGAGCAGCCCGAAGAATCTCCCCTGGCCGGGAAGAGATCCTTCGCTATCCCGCTGCGCGGGATTGACGCTCAGGATGACAGCGCGACTGCTGCGCGGGATGGACGCTCAGGATGACAGCGCGATTGCTGCGGGGGATTGACGCTCAGGATGACATGAGCCGGGGCAAACCGGGCTTCTGTGCCGGACTTCTATACGTCCATCCCTGCCACTCACAGGCCCTGCGCGGAGCGCGCCACGATGTTGTCCTGAGTGTCCCGGTCGAGAGTGACGAAGTAAGCGCTCAGGCCCGAGAGGCGCACCATGAGATCGCCGTGGCGCTCCGGATGGACCTGAGCGTCGTGGAGGGTCTCGGCGTCGACGACGTTCACCATGATGTGGGAGCCGCCGGAGCCGAAGTAGGTGGCGATGAGCTGTCCCAGGCGCTGCAGGCCGCGGCCGCCGCCGATGTGCTCGGGAGAGAGGGAGAGGATGAGGAAGTTGCCGTTGGCGGCCCTGTGATGAGGCAGCGAGGCGCAGGAGGCCAAAGTGGCGGTGACGCCACGTGCGTTCTGGCCCTGAGTTGGGGCGACTCCCGCCGAGAGCGCCGCGCCGGCACGGCGGCCATCGGGAGTGGCGCCCATCCGCAGGCCGATCAGGTGCTGCTGGTACATGGCCAGGGAAGGCTTGATTCGTCCGCCACGGCCATTGCGGCGGGTGGCCAGCTCGTCACAGAAGTAGTTGCACAGTTCGGCGGCCAGAGCGTCTACCTCGCGCTCGTCATTGCCGAACTTCGGCGCGCCTTTGAGTAGCAGTTGGCGGAGGTCGTCGCGGCCGGCGAAATCCGCCTCCAATAGGGAGATCAGCTCGGGCACGGTGAGCCGCCCGTCCTCGTACACCACGCGCTTGACGGCGACCAGGCTGTCCACGGCCGTGGCCAGGCCGGCGATCCAGCAGGCGCTGTGATTGTGGCGCGCCCCGCCGCGATAGATGTCCTCCCCGCGCTCGATGCAGTCGCGCATCAGCACCGACTGGAAAGGGGAGGGCGCATTCTCGGCCTCGTGGCGTTCGTGGGCGTTGGCGGCCTCCACCGAGCGGTCGAGCGCCCGGCACAGGTGCTCGCGGGTGCCCTGCATCAGGGCGGCGAAGCTTCGGGGCTCCTCGGCCAGGGCCTGCAGCACCACCTCGGGGAGGTTGACACCTCCGGCCACGGTCCGCCCCCACTCGGCTCCGGCCACCACGGCCTCGTAGCAGCCCACGATGGCCCAGTCTCGGGCCTCGGGCAGAGGGACGCCGATCTCGGTGAGCCCGGCGGTGACTGTCTCATCGGCAAAGAACGACGGCTGGCCCAGGCCGAGGGCCGACAGCCGGAGGGCCTCCGTCAGGAACTCCTCCGACGAGCCGGGGCCGATGCGCACGGAGATCGAGGGCTGGAAGGCCCTGAGCTCTCCGGTGAGCCGCAGCATCATCAGGGACAGCTCGTTCGTTACGTCCGTACCGTGGGCATCCACGCCGCCCAGCGTGACGTTCTGCGACTCATCGCCCTCCCACAGCTTCAGCCACAGGCAGGCCAAAGCTTCGGTGGCCTCGGAGGGGGTCAGGCGGCCCGCGGTCAGATCGGCCTGGTAAAACGGCCACAGGTACTGGTCCATCCGTCCCGGAGACAGGGCGACGGCGGGTGACTCGACGTGGAGCAGCAGGTGCAGGAGCCAGAAGGACTGCAGGGCCTCGGGAAAGGTGCGCGCCCGCTCCCAGGGCACCTGCCTGCAATGGGCGGCGATCCGCTCCAGCCGCGCGGCCTCGACGGGGTCCTCCACGGCCCGGACGGCGCCGTGGGCGGCCTGGGCGTAGCGGGTGGCGAAGTCCCGGGCGGCATGGCAGGTGACGAGCATGGCCTCCCACTGCGGCCGCCGCGGGTCATCGGGCGCCGCGGTGGAGAGCAGGCCCTCGATGCGCTCGGCCTGCTCGCGCAGGCCGCCGCGCAGGATACGTCCGTAGTCGCAGACCACGTGGCCCTCGCCGAAGGCAATGCCCAGGTCGGTGTAGGCCGCGGAGATCGCGGCATGCCGTTCCTGCTGCTCGGGGGTCATCGGCCCCCGCGCGATATTGCCCCTCTGACTGCCGACGATCAGCTCGTCGGCGTAGATCGGGGTAGACCATTGCCCGCATACGGCCTGGAAGGCCAGGGCGCGCCGCAACACCATGGGAAGGCCCGCAGTCTGCCGGTACGAAGCGATGCGGATCTCCTCTTTGCTGAGGAACTCGTCGGCATCGAAGACGAAGCGGGCGTTGCGCAGGCCCTCCGGGGAGGTCATGGTGTCATGGGCCGCCTGAAGGAGCCGAGCGATGCGGGATGAGCCGATGGCAGGGGGTGCGGCGGTGAGCATGGAAGACCTCCGGAATGGCGGGAACGGTCCTGGCGCGTGACGTCCGTGGCGCGTGGCGGGTGGTGCGAAACGGCAACGGCGCCGCTCCCTGCGGGTCTGTCGACCCGCTTTCCCTCTCGGCGTCTCTGCGAGCCGCTTGCGCGGTACTGCTGCTCAGGAGAGGGCTACGGCGAACGGCGGCGCCCGTCTGTAGGGCGCGGGCCTGTACCGCGCCTGGAAGTCCATCCAATACCAACGACGAACGGCGGCGGCGCACAGGTCGCCGCCCTACAACGGCGGACGGCGGCGTCCCTCTGTAGGGCGCGGGCCTGTACCGCGCCTGGAAGTCCATCCAATACCAACGACGAACGGCGGCGGCGCACAGGTCGCCGCCCTACAACGGCGAACGGTGGCATCGGCCGCTACCTCTCGCCCAGCAACGCCAACATTCTCTTGCCCTGCTCCTCGTGCT
>CAYRFY010000456.1:0-6861 GCA_964423635.1 uncultured Armatimonadia bacterium
TCCCCTGCCGCTCCCCTGCCGCTCCCCCCGCCGTCACCCAATGGCAAACCGCACCGTCGCCTCGATGGCGATCTCGTTGAGCCGCATCTGGATAAACGGCGGCGTCTTGGGGCTATTGTTCTGGATCTCGCTGGTGAGCAGGGGCACTTTGGCGTAGAACTGGCCCCAGCGGTCGATGAAGTACTGCCTTTGCTCCCCGGAGTAGCCAAGGGGCTTGATCTCGGGGATGGGCCGGGCCTCGGGAAGCTCGCCCCAGGCCGCCACGATGCTCTCGGCCCAGGATGTCTCGGTCTGCTTGATCGCGGCCGGCTGGTGGTCGTAGAGCGTGGGGAGGATGATCATGCAGTTGCGATCGCTGTTCTCGAACTCCGTCTGGTGAAGATCGAGCATGAAGTCCCAGTCATGCCGCTCCCAGAGTTTGAAGATCCACTGGAACAGGGTGGAGCGGTGGTGGCGGTTGGGCTCGACGTACTCATGGTCGGAGATCTGCTCGTAGACGATGCCGTAGCGGGTGGGGAGCTTTTCCTCCTTGGTGTCATCCCAGATGTCCACCCGCTTCCACATCTTGCCGGTGTCGGGGTCGGGGCCGCGCATCCAGGCCCAGAACTCCTCATTGGTATAGCGGCTGCCGTCCCAGGCCTCGACGGGTGCCCGGGCGGTGCCGTCGGGATTGGCGTCGAGGATGAAGGTGAGCTTGGCCTGCCGCAGCACCCGGTCGTTGTCGTAGACGGTAGGCCTGCCGTCCAGGCTCTTGCCTGCAAGGAGCATGTTGATGGCGTTGATCTGGCCCGCGATCGGCGCGGGCTCGTGGGCGTGGGGCTTGAAGACCATGATCTTGGTCTTGTCCGCATCGTCCACGGCACGGTCGGTGACGGTGACGGCCCACACGGGCCGGCCGGCGTACTGGGTGATGCTCTCGGCCGAGAAGGCCTGCGAGAAGGCTTCGGCCCACGCGGCCACCTGTGCGTCCACTTGATCGGGATGGGAGATCCAGCCTTCCATGCCAAGGCCTCCTGGCGATTGCGTCGCGGGGCCGTGTGGGCACTTCGCGGCGCGAGGTCGTAGCCGCCCCTCTGTGGGGCGGTGCGCGCAGACGCCATCCTGAGCATCCATCAGGCGCAGCGGGATAGCGAGGGATCTCGCCGGGTGCCACGAGATTGCTCGGGTCGCGCCTCACATAGGCATCTCGCCGTCATCCCTGTCCATCCTGTTCCTCTGTCGTTGACGTCATCCGCCGTCATCCGCCGCTATCCTGTCCATCCTGTTCCTCTGTCGTTGACGTCATCCGCCCTTATCCTGTCCATCCTGTTCCTCTGTCGTTGACGTCATCCGCCGTCATCCGCCGTCATCCGCCGTTACCCTGTGTATCCTGTTCCTCTGTCGTTGACGTCATCCGCCGTCATCCGCCCTTATCCTGTCCATCTTGTTCCTCTGTCGTTGACGTCATCCGCCGTCATCCGCCGTCATCCGCCGTTACCCTGTGTATCCTGTTCCTCTGTCGTTGACGCTATTCGCTCCGTCAGGGCTGGACCGTCACGGCGCCTTCAGCCACTCGTAGGTGTCGTAATGATCGCGGGTGTAGCCCATGGCCTCGTGGGCCCGCTGGCTGGCCTCATTGGTCTTGTCCACGAGCATGCGGATCCCCGCCACGTCGGGGGAGGCCAGGGCCTCCTCGCGCACGACCTTCTCCATTCGCCGGTAGACCCCGCACCTCCTCGCCCGGGGGATCACGTAGACCGAGTGGATCCACTGCATCCTCGCCGCCCGCCAGTCGCTCCAGTCGTTGGTGACCAGGAGCGTTGCCACCGGTGTGCCTCCCGACTCCGCCATGAAGTACCGCCCCCGGCCGGGCACCTCGAAGACTCCCCGCACGCCGCGTCGAACCGTCTCAGGGTCCAGCGCCAGGTCCTCGGTCTCCATGGCGAGACGGAGCTGGTAGTCCACGATGGTGTCGATGTCCTCGGGTCTCGCATGACGGATCAGAAGGTCATCCACTGCAGGCTCTCCTCCTCGTACGGCTGTAGGTGATAGGCACGTGTTGCCGAAGGGACGGATACGGGCGGACGGCGGACGGACGGCCGGCGGGCTGGAAACTCACATTATGCATGAACGCACCGGAGCCATATTCGGCCGCAAGCGCGCCCGAAACGCCGGCGCCAAGGCCGTTCTCCCCCCTCCTCCCGTCTCGCCGGTCGTATCGGCGAGTAAGGGAGAGGGGGGCTGGGGGGGTGAGGCGACGTGAGTCCGCGCCTGCCCGAAACCTGCATAATCTGAGTGGAAAGCCCGCCCCACCGACGGCATTGCGGCCCGCCCCACGGAAGGAATCGTAGCCCCCGCCACCGGCGGCGTTGCAGCCCGCCCCGCGGACGGCCTCCGTGCCCCTACGTCATCGTCGCCTCCAGGCTCAGGCCCCGCACCTGCATTTCCACGTCCAGCGGCCCGGGTACCTCCCAGCCGATGCTGATGGAGCCGAGGCGGTAGTCCGTGAGGTCCCGGGACTCCAGCAGGCAGCCGCGAACCCAGGCGGCCTTGAGTGCCTCGTGCATCAGGGGAAGGATGTCGCGATCGATCTGCACCCACTCCCCGTCGTGAACGCTCTTGTCTGTGTAGGTCTCTCCGGCCGGGTGTGGATCGGCTTGCGGCGGGCGACGTCGGGGGCGATGAACCGGCGGGGGAGGCGGGGCGCCCTTTACCCCGGCCAGGGTCTCCGGGCTGTGGCACCGGCCAAAGCCCCAGAGGGGCTTGTCCTCTACGCCGGGCCGATGACACCGGTAACCACCCGTATGTGGCGAGCCATTTTGCCGACCGCGTGTACAGGTTGCGCTGCCGCGGCACCCCGGAGCCGGCTGCCCCCTCACGAGGCGACGTCGGTGGCCTCGTCTCAATCGCCTCTTGCGACGACCCCGGGGTGACCTGTGTCTGCGCGTCGAAGCTGTATAGACCGGGCGGCCCGTGTCGGCAAAGGGCCGCCCGGGGATGGTTGACATGGAGCATGCGGCCGCTACCGGAGGGACACGACGGCCTCGCGCTGCACCTCAAGGGTCTTGCCGGCGATGTTGACCTTCGCATCGCCGAAGCCGTGGTAGACCCTGACCTGCTCCGAATCCGCCAGCGGCCTGCCGTCCAGCGACCTGGCTGTGAACAGCGCCGGGGTGTCGTAGTCGATGCCGCCATAGCGGGTGGCGCAGAAGGCCACGAAGGTCGGGCTGTCCACGATGAAGCCGTACGCGGGCACCTCGTTGTCGCCGATCTTGGCCGGCCTGTCGTAGGCCACGGTGATGGTCAGATCACCGAAGCGGGTGCGCTGCAGGAGCCTGTCCTCGGTGAGGAACTCATGGTCCGCAAGCGGTGTCTCGGCGGTGAGGACGTTCAGTGGGCTCAGCACTTCCCAGGTGTTCTTGATAACGCGGTCGGTGCTGCACAGGTCCTGGCCCCAGCCGCCGTCGGAGCGGCTCCAGATCTCGGTCTGCAGCTCGATCTCCGCGGGCTGCAGCTTGATGCCCTCGGCCGTAACCTGCAGGACCCCCACCTTGTAGCGGCCCTCGGGTCCGCCGACTCCGGAGAACGCGGCCCGCTCGCCGTCGGCCGTCATGCCCACGAGAATGTCGGCGGCGCCGTCGAACTCAGCAGGGACCTCCACCGTGTACGGGCCGTCGTTGACGACGGTGCCGGCTTTCCACTGCGAGGTCGGCAGTTGCGGGTCGTGATCGTTTTGGTAGGCAATGCCATCCGGCCGGGTGGTGGCTCTATGGGAGTAGTGGACGAAGACCTTGTAGTCGCGGTCCACGGGTCCGTCGACCTTCCAGCGATAGGTGATGGAGAACTTGCGGTCACCGAGGTCCGAGACCTCGGGCACCAACGGGCGGACCATGAGGCCCGAGGAGGGCTGCCGGCCCTGCCAATAGAGATGCTCGCCGAAGCGGGGCAGGCCCATCTCGGCGAACAGGATGTGGTCGGCCATCTTCTTCTCATTGCCGGGGCCGATGCGGTTGCCCTGGTGGGTCATGATCTGAGTGCAGTCGCTGTAGACCAGCTCGTACAGGGGGATGACCTCGCCCGGGGCCGAATCGGTGAGATGCCCGAAGATGCCCTCCTGATAGTCGGCGCAGGCCACCGCCCACTCGCGGCCCTCCTCGCTGCCGAACATGCCGAAGTGCTCCTTGGCCAGCATGCACAGCTTGCTCTTCCACACCAGATCGTCATGGCGCGTCATGGGATGGGCCGGGTCCTCGCAGGTGACCAGGGGCCAGGCGAAGACGGTGTCGATGAAGTAGACCGTGGGGTCGAAGAGCCTGTCGACCTCGGGGAGGTTGGTCGCCTGCCGTGAGGCCAGCTCGACCTGCTTGATGGCGCAGACCTGCCAGGCCTGGCCACCGTTCCAGTTGCCTCCGGGCTTATTGCGTCCCCGGCGGTCCTTGTTGATCCATGAGTCATCCCAGGAAGGGGCGTCCTTGTAGGCGTCCTGATAGTTGTCGTGCATCCCGGCCAGGTACCCGCAGGCCTTGATGCGCGCGAAGGCCTTTTGCAGCTCCTCATTGCCGCCGCACTCCGGGGCCGCGGGGAGGATATCCGGATGGCCCACATCGTACCCGCGGTTGATCCAGCCGGCCATTACCACATAGGCCCGGTCGATACCCAGGTCGTGGCGCCAGTGCTCGGCGCACTGGGCGACCTCCTCGAAGGTGAAACCCAGGTGTGTGCGCTCCTCATCGGTCTTGTTGTACCGCGAGCCCGGAACCACACGGCTGAACACGAAGGGCTTGAAGTTGTACGCTCCGAACATCTTGTCCACGCTGGGGAAGCGCTCCCGCTTGTCGGCCCAGGTCTGCAGCCAGCCCTTGGCCTTCGCCAGCGGCCGATAGGCCCGGGCGATCTGCACGTAGTTGCCCTCGCCCAGCGGGTGGAGGGTCACATAGCCCGCGGGGTCTGTCATGTCGATGGTGATGGCCCGCGAGCGGCGGCCCGGCACCATCTCCAGGTCCGGCCAGGCCGTATCCACCCGCAGCCAGGTGTCCACGCTCTCCCAGTTCACCAGGATCGCCGAGCCCTGCTTCTCCGCCCCACACATGGCCATGGCCATGCTGTTGTACGTCTGCCAGATCTGACGCCCGGGCAGACCCTTGTCCGCCGGCAGCTCGATCCCCAGCCGCTGGGGCACATACACGCGGCCGCCCTCGGCGTCCGTCGTCCACAGGGCATTCTCCAGGAGGCTCACGCGCGTGGGCGTCCATTGCCCCGCGGCCGTGGTCTCGTAGGCGATCTTGATGCCCGATGGGTCCTGCACGGGCGTGACGGTGAAGGTGACCGTGGCCCCGGAGGGCTCGCCCTCGACGGTGGGATTGGTGGTGAGCCGCAGGGAGGTGGGGGTGATCTGGATGTCATCGAACCGGGTCACGCGCCACACGGCCGTGGTCTCGCCGTCGCTGAGGCGGATGGTGCCGAAGACCGGGCGGGCCGGGTCGGAGGCCCACAGCACGTCGGTCTGCTTGTCCACAAGCTGCCAGGAGCCGCTTTCGCGATCGATGTCGAAGCGCCAGGTATCGCCGTCCAGGGACGCCCGGCGGGCCCGGGGGATGCGGGCCTCCAGGGCCGCCCGGCGGCCCGTGAGCTCCTGGTCCGAGAGCGGCTCGGGTGCGATCTGGTCCGAGGGCGGCGCCTGCCCGGTTACGGCAATCTTCCCCGCATCATACGTCGAAAGCAGGCGCTCACCGGTGCCTTCGGAGTCGAATATGCCCACATGGACGAAATACTCCTGCTCCGGCTTATCGTCCGGGGCGGAGAGGATGCGCGGCCCGTCGAGGATGATCTGGCCGGGCTGCCACGCGCTGGTGGGCTCCGCCGGCTCGTGGTCGTCCTGGAACACGAGGTTCTCGCACGAGGCATCCGGGGCCTCGAAGTGCACGAAGATGCGGTAGTCGCCGCGGGCGGGTTTCTGTCCGCCATTGCGGAACTTCAGGGTCATGGCGAAGGTGTCGCCGGGGCGCACCTGACGTGAGGTGAACTCGGCGCCGACGAACTCAGGCTTGAAGTCTCCATCCTGGGCGCAGGCGGGGATGCAGGCTCCCAGGGCCAGTACCGCACCCAGGACCCACGGGGTCGTTGAAATCGTCATCTATGCACCTCCGGAAATCACGGCGAAGGCCGCGGGAATCGCGGCCGAAAAGCTGTCCCTCGCACAGAGTGTCATTCTGAGAGCGTCCGCTCACGCAGGGAGCAGCTCGAAGAATCTCCTGCGATGTAGCGAGATTCTTCGCTATCTCGCTGCGCGAGATGGACGCTCAGAATGACACTCCCATACGGCTGTGGGCTTTGCGGCCGGGCCTCTATCATTCGGCCGAGGCCAGCAATCTCACCGCATTGTCATGAAGTATTCGCCTGCGTGCCTCATCGCCGATCTGAGCCTCTGTGACGCACCCCAGCATGTACCCCTGGCGGATGAGAGGGAAGTCGGAGCCGAATACCACGCGGTCGGCACCCATGATATGTACCGCATCCTCAATGCGGTGCCGCGCCGGAACGGGGGCGCAGATCTCGGCCAGCACATTGGCGCACGGCGCCAATTGCGGCAGGGCCTGGCGCCAGAGCTTGCTCCCCATGTGGCCGGCCAGGAAGGTCAGCGACGGGAAGCAGTCGGCCAGCCGAGCCAGACCGGCGAAATTGGCCGGGTCGTTCTCTCCGCAGTGGAACAGCATGATGCGGCCCGGGAACTCCTGAGCCACGACCTGGAGCACCTCTCGATGCTCTGGGCAGTCCAAAGGCCGGCCCACATAGGCGCCGCTGTACATCTTCATCCCGATGAAGCGCTCCTGCACCAGATAGCGCCTGGCCTGTGCAATCGATGTCGCCACGGAGTTCGGATTG
>CAYRFY010000457.1:0-3132 GCA_964423635.1 uncultured Armatimonadia bacterium
ACCATGTCGATGCGCCCGCCTTCGGCGCGGATGGCGGCATCGGCCTCGCGCACGAAAGTGCCGTTGGCCGACCCCAGGTCCTTGATGAGCCAGGTCCCGGTCACATCCTGCCAGATCTCGGCATGACGCCGGGACACGTACACGGCCTCGGGCAGTTGGGCCAGGTCCACGTCCACCGGCCCGGTCTCGGGGTCAAAACGACCCAGGACCGCGCGAGAGCCCAGCGCAAACACCTCGGAGGTCGTGGTGCCGCCGCGACGCAGCGTGATCCGGGCCGAGACGGCGCTTCCCGCCGGCTCCGAGGCCGCCTCAACGGGCATCTGGACCGGCACGGCCTCCTCCTCCGCAGCCACCTCTGCCACGGTCTCCTCCTCCGTAGCCACCTCTGCCTCGGGCTCCACCGGCGGCGACGGGATTGACTGCTCCGCCGCCTCGACCTGCTCGGCCTCGGCGCCGCCCACTTCGTCAACCGGATCCGCCGGCGCCTCGGCAAGCCCGAGCTCCGCCGGCGCAACGGGCACCTCCGCCGGCGGCTCGGGGCCATCGGCGACCGCGCTCGGTGCCTCCAACAGCTCGAGACGCACCGGCTCCACAGGCGCCCCGACATGGGTCTCCTCGATCAGGTCCATCCCGCAGTCGGGACAGATGGCGTCTCCCTCTGTGACCGTCGAACCGCAGGTGGGACATTGTGGCATTGCCGTGCCTCCATATGCTCGGCGCTCCGACTGAACGTGCCACCACTCACCGCGGCGACACTCCGGAGACCAGGACGATGGGCGCGTCAGCCCGATACCTGCACGCCGTAACTGCGCAACGTGGGTGTCTGCGCGCCGTTTACCTCGCTCCAATCCACCGAGGAGGGAACACAGCGTGGGCGCGCAGAGAGGCCCGGGCCTGTGGCCCCTCAGATACTCTATTGGCTGATTCGCGCAAACATTTAGTTCTCCGTTTTCGACCGATAGACGGCGCGCGGCAAGATGTCTCAGAACAGGACAAAGAGCGCCTGCGAAGGCGCTCCTTGGTATGAGAAGAACAGGTATCTCTTTTCCATCGGATGAATCAGTGGCCGGCTGCGCTGTCCACCCCCTGTGAGCAAAGGACCAGCAGTACCGCCTCCCCCGCTCCCACCCAGAGCCGTAGACGGCCGCCATCGCTCGGGCATGGCACACCGGTGACCACGTCCGTCGCCCCCGTCGCGGCTCCTCGCGGGCTGATCGCGGCCGTCACCGGCACCTGAGCGAAGTTGGCCACCAGGATGTACGTCCGGCCGTCGGCGCCCTGAACCTGTACTCCCCGCATCAACTCGGCCTCCATCTCCAAAGCGGCGCAGTCATCCGCCGCCTGCGCCGTCTCCGCGGCGTCGGCGCCGGAGAGCACCAGGCTGCCGCAGTCGAGGATGACCGTATCCGGGTCCACCACCTCGGTGCCCACAAAGCAGGGGAAGCAGACCTCGTCATAGTACAGGCTGTCGCCATAGCCGGAGGCTCGGCGTCTGCCGGCCTGGTAGATCGTGATGCTTTCGCCACCATACAGGCCGACCACACCGATGCGCCCATCCACGCAGAGCCAGTTGCCCACAAGCTCGCGGAGGCCCTGTGCTCTGCCGTCCAGACGAATGGGTCCGCCCGCCGTGGCAACCGCCCGGACATAGTCGTTGAAGAGATCGTTGGGCACATTGAGCTTGAGGCCCTTGACCTCGCTCAGGTAGGTGCGGGGGGTCAGGCGGCAGTATTCCAGCACCACCGTGGTGCGGTCATCGGGTAGGGCGGCCACGGCGTACCGGTGGTGGACGGGGTCCCTGGCGGTCCAGCCCTCGGGGAGCGAGGCCTTGGCGCTGTCGGCCATGGTGCCGGTGGTCACGAACCCGCCCTCGAACGGCGTCTGGCTATGGGCAATGACCCTGCGCGCGCCGGTCTCTCCCAGGAGCCGCACACTGCCGCCCATGTTTGCCGTCCATTCCGCCAGGTGTCCACCGTCGGGGGGTAAGCAGAGACCCTGGGGGGCGTCGTGGGCCCGCCAGCTCCAGGAGGCCAGACGCCTTGCGGAACGGTGCAGAATCGCCCCGTGCTCCGGCTCGGCCCAGCTCCCCGCCACCGCGGCCTCAAACCCCGGCTCAGGGGCAACCAGCCCCTCGGAAGCCACCCGGCGCCAGTAGGCATTCATCGACAGCACCACGGCCTTGTCCGCTTCCAGGCGGGTGTAGTAATAGGGGTTGAGCTGTGCGATCGTCCCCAGCCGCGCCGAGAGGAAGCTCCCATCCCCGCTTTGCTCCTGCTCGATGGCGTTGAGCTCCAGGCAGCCCGCCTCGAGGCTTTCGGCATGGCGGTCGCGGAGATGCTCGGAGCAAAACAGGAGCGTCGGCAGCAGGTAGTCCTGGCAGTAGCAGTACCTCTGGCGGCTGTCCCCGCCGATCCGGGCCAGGCGGCCGTCGGCGAAGATCAGGCGCTTCACCAGTCCCCACAACTCCGCCGAGTGATGGTAGAGACTGACCGGCGCCTCCCAGCCCGCGGTTTTGCAGGCGAAGTGGAACATGGCGATGTTGCTCAGGCAGATCACCATGTAACCCACGTTCAGATAGCCGTGGTGGTCCAGGGCGTAGTTGTCGAAGAAGTTCGGCCCCATGTGCCATTCGCGCACGGGTCTGCCGGCCACAAGTGTCTCGTCGAGGGCGTCGGCCTGCAGGCTGATGCCGTTTTGCATGAAGCAATGCCCGCACTCCATCCAATCGCCGGCGTGGGGTTCGTCGGGGTACATCAAGGCCACGCGCGCCAGAGTGGCGCCGTTCCAGATGTTCGACTCGGGCCTATTGCCGCCTTCGGAGGCCCATCGGGTGCCTGTGATCGGCAACTGCAGGAGCGCCTCGGCCTCCGAGACCAGCATCCGCCTGAGACCTTCTTGGTCCGCATCGCCAAGATGCGGGGCGATAGCCTCGACACCGTGCATCATCCGCTCGATGCCCAAAGTCGAGATCCAGGTATGGCCCCACTTGTCCCCGTCGCTGCAGTGGTGATCTCCGCTGAAGTGACTGGCCAGGGAGAAGCGCAGGGCGCGCAGGGCCTTGTCGAGGATCTCCTCCCGACTGCAGCCGGCCACCCGCTCGTCGTAGTCCGGGTCCGCCGCCAGGACCGCGTA
>CAYRFY010000457.1:3142-6839 GCA_964423635.1 uncultured Armatimonadia bacterium
TTCTGGTTCGTCTGCACCCCCCAGCTATTGTAACCGCTCCCGAAACAGCCCAGATCGGGCCGCTGCGGGTCATCCCACCAGTAGGCGTTGGCCAGCTCCGGCCACGGCTCCAGCACGCGCAGAAAGTCCAGGTGCGTCAGGCTCAAGGCACTCACTCCCCGGGGTATCAGATGGTGGATCTGTTCGGGGCGAAGGGAGCGCAGACCTCTGAGCGGCCGTGGCTCGGCTTCGGGCCGGCTTGCCCGACAGGCGGCGCACCGACGGTGGTGGGGGAGAGGGCGGACGCCCGGGGGAATGGATGGCGTCGGGCAGGGACGCAGAGGCTCGGACGGCGGGAGGTGGCGCGTAGAAGCCCCCCTGACCCGGGCAGGTCAGAGGGGCGCAGGTCACGCCCGGCCTACGCACATCGCGCGCGATGTGACGGCCCGTCGTTGGCGACGATGCCGAAGCGCATCTGCGGCGCGGACCGTGGGCGCCACGCCGGGTGCTGGATCGGCCTGGTATGGCCCCGGTGGGGGGCGGCTAATTCTCGACCTGTTTGGTGTGCACCGTGCCGTCGGCGTAGACGATGGCCACGCTCGTCACCGTCGTCCGGGTGCGCCGGATCTTGGTGGAGTCGAAGGGGTCCTCTTCGTGCTCAGTGGTATAGGCCTGGGGCACACAGCCCACGGCGGGATTCCCCGCGCCGCCGGCGCCCACGGTCCTCACGGTGGTGCCCTGCTGGGCCTGAGCCGCCGGGAGCGAGGCGTAGTGGGCCCACAGTGCCCCGGCACAAAAGACAATCACAACCAGCAGCACGTTCAGCAGCGATCTTCGGGTCACGTCAGGTTCCTCCGGACGGTTCTGAGCTTGTTCCGTGGGAGCCCGGACTGGACGAGGCACGTCCGACCGGGCGCCGACTGTCTTCTCTATCCGACAGTCGGGCGCTTCCATGGTTCCTTCCTTTGTGAACCAGACGCGACACGTTGCCCTCGGGTTCAGCCGGTGGGCAGGCCCAGGGCCTCTCGATAGCGACGGTCGATGCGTCCCCAGTGGAGGTTCTTGAAGAACACATCCAGGTAGGCCGCCCGGTCGGGGCCGAAGTCCCGGTAGTAGGCGTGCTCGAACACGTCCAGGGCGACGATGGGGGCCGCTCCCCAGATGGCGCCGAGCTGGTGCTGGTCCACCAGGTAGTTGTGCAGCCGCCTGTCACTGGGATCGTGGCAGAGAAGGGCCCAGCCGGTGGCGGCTCCGGCCACCGCACGCATGTCGGCCTCCCACCGCTCCAAGCTGCCAAAGAACGCCGCGATGCCCGCTTCGACAATGCCCTCCCCGGGCACCCCGTCGCCACCGAGATTGTCGAAGTAGACCTCATGCAGGATCATGCCGCTGGCGTTGAAGGCCTCGTCGCGTTTGATACCTGCGTAGACCCGGGAATCGAAGCCCTCGGTGCCGGGCCCCAGTCTGGCCAGTTGGCCCTCGATGGCATTGCGCTTGCTCACATACCCCGCATAGTGCGTACCGTGGTGCCAGGAGATGACCTCCTGGGAGATTCCCGCGACGCTGTCGGCAGCGTACTGCAGCGGTTTCACCTGGTGCTGGGCCGCCTCTCGCGGCGCCTCAGCGGCCTGTCCGAAGACCGCTCCTCCGGCGGCGAAAAGGCTCGCTGCGCCCACACCCATGGCGCCAACGAACTGTCTTCTGTCCACTGAGCTCACAGTGCATTCCTCCTCGTGTCGTTTGGGTCTTTCGCCAACGTGAAAACCTGTGGGGTCCAGCGGACCCCATGGGATCCGTGCCGCCCATCGGGTCCCCCAAAGATATTCGGTGGCAGACGCGCAAGGCCCTTCTCGGAAGGCGCGGAGGCGGGACGCGGGCCGGGCGGCGGCGAGCAGGGAGAGACGCAGAAGACAGGGCGGGAGGTGCCGGGCCGTCCGGGGGAGAGCGCGATCCGGGCACTTGGCTGCGAGTGCCCGGATCGAGAGCGGACAGCGATGGTGGGAGAGCGGAGGGTGCCGGTCGCGCAGCCGCACGGCTCAGACGACGCTGGGATCATCTACCGGGCGCGTCCTGCGGCAACTCTATCCATCCCAGGAGTCAATGTTCTGCGAATCCCATTCGCTGTTGCCCACGGTCTGGGCCGCCATCCACTTGGCATGTCCGTCGCAGAAAGCGATGTTGCTGCCACCGTTGTGCCGTGTGTTGGCATCGATCTGGCGGTCGGCGTTACACTTGGCCTCGCACACGTTGGCCCATCCCACAGTCCAGCCGCAAGAGATCCAGGTGGCCGAGTCGGCAATCCAGAGCACCTCCGACGGCCGCTTGATCGAACCCAGGTTCGCCGGCCACGAGCTACGAGCGCAGTTGTGCGGGCACATCATGCACTTGTTGATCCCGTAGCCCAGGCTCTCCTGCGGACGGGAAGGGCAGACCTGAATCTGCCTGTTCTTCACATACGGCTGAACCAGATCGTACCACCACACCCCAGCGGTGCGATCGCCGGTGGGCAGGCCGTCGTCGTAGTCAGCCGCGTACATCAAGGAACCCAGGCCGATCTGCTTGACATTGCTCAGACACGCCGTGGCCCGCGCCTTCTCCCGCGCCCTGGCAAAGACCGGGAAGAGAATCGCCGCCAGGATCGCGATGATGGCTATCACCACAAGCAGCTCAATCAATGTAAAACCCTTGCGCACGTGGACGGCCTCCTTATTGTCCGGCAGGTTCGACGTTCCATCTTGCTTGTATGTAAAGGGCACATGACCGTGCCCATGAAGCCTGGAACACATCGAACGGCCCTTATCCCGCCGTCTGCAGCGCCAACTCCACCAGGGGCCCCGGAGCGCCGACGACCGGATCGCGGAAGAGATCATCCAGCACAAGCTCCGCGGCGCCCAGGGAGATCGTGTCCGGGCGCAGTGGGTCCAGCAGCAATCTATCCGCGGCCAGGTCGGCCATGTACTCGCCGAATCCCGGCGCCTGCGCGATCAGGCCCCCGAACTCCGCGAGCAACCGGTCACCCAGGACCGGCAGCGCACCGCCCATCACAACCAGGTGCGGGTCGAAGGTCATCGCCAATGCCGCCAGGTGCTCCAGGATGGGGCGCAATTGCCGGAGTGCCTGAGTCACAGCCGCCTCGTCCCCGGGCCGCGGAACCTCCAGAGGAGGCTCGCCGGGCATCGTCATCGGCGCCACCCAGGACGGATGGAGAATCTCGCCCCCCGCCCCGTGAGCGCCGTTGTGCAGGCGCCCGTCCAACACAAGACCACTGCCGTACCCCAGCAGCGACTCTACCGCCATCAGGTACAGCAGCGTTCCATCGGGAGGTACTCGACCGTCGCGAACCATGCCTTCGAAGGTCACCAGGGCCCCCACATTGGCGTCATTGGCCACGTAAGTCGGCCACGGGATCTGGGGGGCCAGCACCTCGCGGAGCGGGAAGTCGACGGCCGGGACACCGGCCGGGGTGCGGACGCCGCCCGATATGCGCACCACGCCCGTCTCCGGGTCCACCACACCCGAGATCGCCACCCCCACCCCCAGCACCGGGTGCGGACACAGCTCCGCCACCATGCCGCGCACGAAATCGCCCAGCGCCGGCGCCAGGTCCTCCGTGGTCAGCGGCGGGTCGTACCCGGCCTCGCGGCGGGATAGCAGGTGGCCGGAGAGGTCCACCACCACTCCCCGCAACGTCTGGGAGTGCACGGCCAGGCCCAGGGCG
>CAYRFY010000458.1:0-6824 GCA_964423635.1 uncultured Armatimonadia bacterium
TGACCCCCGCGGCCGCTCAACGCATCGCCGACGCCTTTGGGTGCCTGTTGCCCACAGCACGAATCGTGGATGAGATCTACCGCGCGGCGGAGGCCAAACTCCCGCCCCGTCCGTTGACACACGAACGCGAAGCGGTGACGGTTTTCGTGCAGCATAACACCATCATCCAGGAGCAGCGCGCGGCGATCCCGAATGGGCCTATCGTCGCCGGGATCAAGAAGGACATCGTCCTCACCAACCGCCTGCGGGAGCGTGCCGGACGCGTGGCAATCTACGGCTGGCACCGCCCGGACGGGCGGCCCATCCAGCCTCTGACCACGGTGCATGTGAGTACCTACGTGGATTACAGCCACGGCGTGCGCCTTGTAAGCCGCCGCGCGCTGCTGGACGGCCGGGAGTGCGATCTGGCGGAATTGTTGGGCGATACAGACCTGGCCCCGCTGCTCAGCGGCGAGGGCCCGTTGACGGTGCTGGGGTACTGATGGCCGTCGGCGCCGCCGTCCTCGTGTCTGCGGGTATCCGACCCGCAAGCCGTTAACCGCCGCCTGCCCTGCCACTCATCACCCACGGAGCTTACCCATGCCCTGCAGATTGCTGGGCGCCCTACTCCTGCTCACACTCGGTGCAGCTTCCTGCTGCGAGGCTCTCGCCGAACTGGACGTGGTGGCTCATGGCGCGGATTCCACCGGCGTTCGCGACTGCACGGACCTGCTCACCCGTCTGCATGCCACCGGACGACCCGTCTACTATCCCAACGGCGTCTACCGGTTCAGCGGCATGGCGCTGGACCTCTCCGGCGGTGTGCGGTTCGAGACCCCGGATGGGGTGATCGTGCGCAACGACATCTCGCCGGCCAACGTCCTGCAGCTCGACGACGCCGGAAACCTGATCGGCCTGCAGCACAACCATCTGGAACTTGATGAGCGCAAACTCGGCGGTCGGGAGCCCATGCGCTGCGGCAGCCTGGTGCCCGCGCCGCTGTCGGCAGGGGCACTCGATCGCCGCGTCGACCTACTGGGGTACTGGTACAACGACTTCGGCCTCGAGCACCGCCGTGCCACCGTTGGCGCGGGATGGATCGGCTGGTACTACTGGACGTGGAACTTCCACGGCGCTCCGGGAGACGGGTACGATCCCTCTCGTCACCCGCTACTCGGCTTCTACCGCGGGGACGATCCGGCAGTGCTGGACTGGCAGTGCTACTGGCTCTCGGAGTACGGGGTCGCCGGCGTGATCTTGTACGCAACATGGCGGCGAGACGGCACCGGTGTTGGCGAGGTCGCGGGGTGGGAGGCTCCAGACAACTACAACCACTGGCTCTACCAGCTCCTGCGCAATGTGCCGAACTTCGGCGCCGTGCGCTATGTGATGACCGCGCCGACCCCATACGCCTCCTCTTCGCCCGAAACCATGGCGCGCGTGGAGCGCCAGTGGGAGGAGATGCTGGCGGGTACCTACTTGTCCCACGGCAGCCCTTACTGCATCACCCGGGGAGGCCAAGACTATCCGCTGATCTACCTGCACGAGGAGGCCGGCCTCCGCGGCGTTTTCGACAACTACAACGGTTGTGCGCGCACGCTCGCCTTCTACCGCAGGATTGCGGCACGGCTCAGGGAACACGGCTACGGCGGCGTGGCGCTGTTGTGCCGACATGGCATCACACAGCAGATGGCCGACCTGGACGCACTCGAGAAAGACGGCGTCCTGCACTATTCGGGACAGTACGCCGCGATGCCGGCCGAGGGCACGACATACGCTCAGCGCGTGGCCAGCTACAGCCCGCCGGCTGATCCACGTGCCGTGCCCAACGTGGTGACCTCCTGCCACAGCCACACACCGCACCCCAGTAAGTGGGACTGCCCGGGCAGCACGCCGGAACTCTTTGGGCAACTGCTAGAGAAGGCCGTCAGGCGTGTCGAAGGGACCGGGATGCCGCCGGTCATCACCTGCTACAATGTGGCTGAATGGGCCGAGGGCGGCCCTGGGCTGCAGCCGAACATGCGCGACCGCTTCGGGTACCTGGAGGCGGTGCGGAACGCGGTTAGCAGGTAGAGCGCCGCAGGGACGGGCAATGACGAACGGCTTCCGAAAGGACTGACTTCATGCTCCACCACACTCTTGCCGCCGTGCCTCTGGCCCTGCTGGCATCCGCTACTCTCGCCCAGCCGCGAGACGTCTTCAGCGACACCTGGGCCGCCACCGACGCGCTCGGCCGAACCCTCCCCGGTCACGCCGAGTGCGGACCTCCTCGCTCCGACCGCCAGGTGGGCATGTTCTACTTCCTGTGGCTGGGCGAGCACGCCGGGGGCAAAGGGCCCTTCGACATCAGCAAGATCCTGGCTCAGGACCCCGAGGCGATTCACCAGAAGGACAGTCCTCTCTGGGGACCGATGCACGCCTTCCACCACTGGGGTGAGCCGCTGTTTGGCTACTATCAGACCGATGACGCCTACGTCCTGCGCAGGCACGCTCAGATGCTCTCCGACGCCGGGGTGGATGTGATCATCTTCGACGTCACCAACCGGTTCACGTACAAGCGCTGGTACATGGCGCTGCTGGAGGTCTTCCGTCAGGTGCGCGCCGATGGCGGCAATACGCCGCAGATAGCCTTCCTGTGCCCCTTCGGCAGCCCGGCCGGCGTCGTCCGGGAGCTGTATGAAGACCTCTACGAGCCCGGCTTGTACCCGGACCTGTGGTACCGCTGGCAGGGCAAACCCCTCATTCTGGCGGACCCGGGAATGCTCAGCGAAGCTATCGGCAGCACCGGCCACGATACCGCCGCGCGCCTCGAGCCGGGCCACACGCTGGGACAGAGCATCGTCACCGACAGGCCGGTGGGCAGCGTCGGCGGCTCCTTCCCCACCTGGAAGGAGAAGGGTTCGGCGCTGACGCTCTCCCTGCATCGCGATGGCCCCGGTGGCGAGGCGCTGGGGCGCCGACGGTTCGAGGACGTGGCCGACAACGCCTGGCTGAGGCTGGATTTCGATCCTCCGCTGCCCCCGGGCAGCTACTATCTGCAGATGTCCAATCCCCGGGGGGCCATCGGCTGGTGGAGCCACAGCGGGGATGTGTTCGCCGCCGGAGAGGCCTACGCCGACGGGGTGCCGGTGCCCGGAGACCGCACTATCCAGGCCGTCTTGGCCGACGGCGCCGGCGGAATCGGGGACTTCTTCACCTTTCGCAGGCCCCAGGCCAGCTACTTCCAGGGTCCCACCGGCCCCGACATGTGGAGCTGGCTGGAAGTCCACCCCCAGCACGTGTTCCGCAACTCCAAAGGCGAGAAGGAGCAGATGTCGGTAGGGGTGGCCCAGAACGCGGTGAACGGCCGAATCGGCTCGCTCAGCGAGCCCGACTCCCAGGGCCGCAGCTTCCACAATGGGGCCACGGACACCCGACCCGATGCGGTCCTTCACGGCCTGAACTTCGCCGAGCAATGGGAGCGGGCCCTGCAGGAGGACCCGCGCTTCGTATTCGTCACCGGCTGGAACGAGTGGATCGCCATGCGCTTTGACCAGTTCGCCGGCGTCAAGGCTCCCGTGGTGTTCGTCGACCAGTTCGACCAGGAGCACAGCCGCGACATCGAGCCCATGGCAGGCGGCCACGGGGACAACTACTACTATCAGCTCGTCTCGTGCATCCGGCGCTACAAGGGCGTGCGGCAGGCGCCCGTCGCCGGGCCACAGAAGAGCATCGACCTCGAGGACGGCTTCGCCCAGTGGGCAGACGTCACGCCGGAGTTCCGCGACGACATCGGCGATCCGGCCCGGCGCGACCACCCCGGCTACAACAACCACACCCGCTACGTCAACACCACCGGGCGCAATGACTTTTCCACCCTCAAGGTCTCGCGCGACCGGGACTTTCTGTACTTCTACGCCCAGACGAAGGACCCCATCTCCCCGCATACAGACCCACGCTGGATGATGCTGTACCTCGACACCGACTGCGATGCCACCACGGGTTTGCTGGGCTTTGACTACGCAGTCAACCGCACGGTGCGCGATGCCACGACCACCGTGCTGGAGGCCCGGGAGGGCGACACCTGGCAGGCGAGGGCCGAGTTGCGCTACCGCGTCAGCGGCAATGAGATGATGGTCGCGATCCCGCGCAGCGCCCTAGGCCTCGCCGACACAGAGAGGCCCCTGAAGCTGCATTTCAAGTGGGCGGACAACACGCAGAGCGACGAGCCCGAGGAGTTCTGGCTCAACGGTGACTGTGCGCCCAACGGGAGGTTTTGCTACGTGTATGCGGAGGGAGAGGGAGGGAGTTAGAGGCCGACCACAGAGACGTCGAGAACGGCGGAGAACGGCGACGGACAACGGCGACGGAGGACGGCAACGTCTCACCACGGAGACACGGAGACACGGAGAGCACGGAGTTCCACGGAGAACGGCGGGGAAGGCGAAAGGCAATAAGACGAGAACGGCGGAGAACGACGGACAAAGGCAACGTCTCACCATGGAGGACGGCGAGGGAGGGAGGCGGCAACGGAGGCCCGGCGCCATCCGGCCCTCACCCCTCCACCACCAGCACTCGCGCCGACAGCGCGGGCATCGTCAGCGTGCCCTGCAGGTGCATGCCCTGCCGGCGGACGGAGGAGATGTCACTGTCGGCGGGATACAGCGCCGTCACCTCGCACGGCCACTGCAGGCCCAGGTCACTCAGGCGGCTGCGCCACTGCACGGCTTGCTCCTCGCCGGAGAAGTTGGTGAAGGCCAGGGCCACGCTGCCATCGGCGGCCCGGAAGGCGCCGCTCAGCACCGCCGGCCAGGTCACGTCGTACTCGGCGGCAAACAGCTTCCAGCGGCCGGTGACTTCTCCTGCGCCCGCTATCTGGGGTGGGCGCAGGTACTCGCCCAGCCCCATCCACCGCACCGCCGCGGTGCGGGCCCGGCACAGCTCGTGCAGGTAGTCCATCCACGCCGAGGGCTCTCTCACCCTCGGGCTCACTCCCAGCCAGCCGAGTTGCGCCCCGTAGGTGAAGAGCTGCGCGAGCTTGCCGGCGTACAGGCAGCCGCCGAACTCGTCCTCCCCGTGCAGGTAGCTGCCGTAGCTGTGGTACAGCCCCCCGTAGACCGCGGACCAGATCGGCGTCATCCACGCCTGGGCCTCATTGCAGCGCAGATAGGCGTCGAAGACCCCAAACGGCTCGCACGCCGATTCGGTGGTGAGGATCGCCTCCGGGTTGATCTCGCGGATGGCCTCCTGCACCCGCGAGAGCATCTGCCGATACCCCTGCACCCAGTGTTTGCCGCCGCCCAGAGGGTGACCGTGGGAAGGGTCGAAGCACCGGGTGGCATCGACGCAGGCAACCTGGTCCAGGTACACGCCGTCGAAGCCGAACTCCCCGACAATCTTGCGCGCCCACTGGATGACGATCTCCTGTCGCTCCGGGCTAAACGGGCACATGGTGACATTCACGGGCTTGCCCCGGTCTGCCTCCGCCTCGATCTCGGCGATCCAGGCCTCCTTGCGCGAGGCCTGCTCGGCGGGCAGCGCCGCGAAGCGCCACCCACCCTCCTTCCAGTAATCCGTCCTGGCATCCACCAGGTTCGGGTTGGTGTACGGGACCATCCTCACCCCCGCCTCGCGCACCTTCCTGAGCGCCTCGATTTCCACCTCGCCCCGGCCCAGGGAAAAGAACGTGTCCGGGTAGCCCTCATCGAACTGGGTCTGGTTGGGCCAGTTTCGCTGCCACCAGTACAACTGGTCCG
Organism: uncultured Armatimonadia bacterium; assembly: GCA_964423635.1. Classification (GTDB taxonomy): domain Bacteria; phylum Armatimonadota; class Zipacnadia; order Zipacnadales; family JABUFB01; genus CAYRFY01. Next base: position 5,715 of record CAYRFY010000458.1, read on the forward strand.
CCATGGGAACGTCGGGCATCGCCTGCTTGACGGAGATGCACTCCAACAGGTGGTCCGTGGGCTCGGTGGTCCCATACCCGTTGGACTGCATCCACAGCGCATTACGCTTGAGCCATTCCGGTGAACCGGAGTAGTGCTCCAAAGGCTCCCCGGGCACCCAGGGCGCCTCAGCCACCACCCATTCCCGGTAGCGCTTGGCCGCGTCGAACCAGTCACCGGGCAGACAGCCAATAGCCACCGGGTAGGGGCTCTGATAGTCCTTGCCGGGCCGGCCCATGTCCTCGGGATAGCCGCGGAGGAAATACTCCAGGCAGCCGGCATCGGCCCGGGTCTTCCAGTTGATCTGCTTGACATACCCGTCCGGATCGTGGGAGCTGACGTACAGGCAGGCGCCGCGGTCCGAGAGAGATGTGAGCTGCAGGGTGGCAAACAGCCCCGGGTAGTTGGCGGTGTAGTCGCCGGTGCGCAGAGGGTCTTGCCGCAGCGTGCCCCAACCCAGGGGGACGGCCAGCACCCCGCGCTGCGACACGTGGAGGCTCGGGAGCACGGGGAAGTCCACCGTCCACAGCCCCAGCTTCTCCGACCGGTTAGCTACCGCGATGCGCCACTCACTGAGCGCCTCGCCGGGGGGCAGATCCACGGTGACCGTGACATCCAGCGCCGCCGATTCGCCGGGCAGGTCGATGCCGACCCAGCGCAACGAGGCCTGCTGCCCCTTGCCTACCTGCCGCACCCGTGCTTCGGTGCGGCAGGGCGCCGTGCTATCCAGGGAGACCTCGGCATCGGCGGCGTACGTGGGCGGCCGCAATGTCAGCCGCCACAGCGGCCCCGCGGGGGCGTCGGCGGCGAGGAAGCTGCGCTCCGGGCGCAGGCAGCGCAGCTCGGATAGATACAGGCCTCCCTCGCTTCGCGCGAAACAGATGGCGGTGCGCTCGTTGCGCAGGGAGATGTCCTCCGCAGCCCGAGCGGGGCCGGAGCCAAGCGCGACGGCGGCCAGGAGGGCGACATGAGCGGCGGACGGGCAGAGCATGGGCAGACACCTCGGCGAGCAAGAGGTCCGGTCGGGAAGCCCCTCTTGGCCGGACATTTCATTCTGAGAGCGCCGGCTCC
>CAYRFY010000459.1:0-6806 GCA_964423635.1 uncultured Armatimonadia bacterium
TGCCCGGTGTCGAGGACGTGAGCTTCACCGTGCGCCGTGGCGACTTCGTCGTCACTCACTGCGGTTGTCTCGACACGCCCGGCCAGGGAGCCCCCGGCCACGAGAGTCGCGATGCGCGCCACCTGCTGCTGCAGGCCGACGACATCCTCCGGCGTCACGGCACTGTCGCCGACCGCGAGCGCCTCCTTGCTGAGCTTCTCTGCTGATGCCACTTGTTTGCCCCCTGTGTCTCGCCCCTCTGCGGGTGGGTTCACCCTCTGTCCAGAGGTGGCGCGCCGCGGTCCGGCGGCGGGTAGTGCCGAAGCGGAAGCCGGTACTGGCCGACCGCGTCTACAAACGGTGTTCGCTGCTTGGTTCTCTGGCGGCCGGGCAACGACGCCCGTGGCCGCGATCCTGACGCTCACGGCGTCTCTAACGACACCAGCCCCTCCCTGATGGCATACTTCGTCAGTTCGGCCACCCCATCCAGCTCGAGCTTCTTCATGATGCGGCGTCGATGGGTGTCGACGGTCTTGACACTCACCTCGAGCTGCCGCGCCACCTGCTTGGTCGCGTTCCCGTCGGCGATCAGTCGCAGAACCTCCACCTCACGACCGGTAAGGCGAGAGGGACGCCCGCGTTTCTCGGGCGCCACCCGCTGAACGTAGTCTTCCACCAGCACACTCACCACCCCGGGGCTCAGATAGGTGCCGTTGGCAACCACACTGCGCACCGCCGTGGCCAACTCCCTGTAGGCGCACTCCTTGAGCAGATAGGCCGAGGCCCCCGCTTGAAGCATCTCGGATACGAACTGCTGATCCGAGTGCATGGACAGCGCGATGATCTTCACGTGCGGGGCGTCGGCCTTGATCTGCCGAGCCGCGCCGATGCCGTCGAGGCCGGGCATCGCCACATCCAGAATCACCACGTCCGGGTTGACCTCCCCGGCCAGGCGCACCGCCTCCTCTCCGTCCGAGGCCTCGCCGACGATCTCCATGTCATCGGCGCGCTCCAGCAGAAGTCTCAGGCCTTCTCGCACGATCTGGTGGTCATCTGCCAGCAGGGCTCGGATGCTCATCTTCAGTCCTTCCGCGGTGAGCCGCGTCGGGCGTCTGTCCATCGCAGCCCCGAACGCTCTCCCAAAGGCACCACCCACCATCCTGCAATATGCGGGCCAAGAACCACCGAAGCACGCGTGGCAGTGCCTATGCCTGTGCTCGCGAGGGTACCTGTCGCAATTGGTAGATGATCTCCTCGAACTTCGGCATGATCGGTCTCAGAAACGCATGTATTGAGATGTAAACAGGAGTTTCGGTGGGGTGGGGCAGAGGCACGCCTGGGCCATGGGGATCGGCGAGAGATGGAGATGCAGTGAAGCCGGAGGGACCATCGACAGGGGCGATCGGACCGGCGATCGGCGGAGGTCGTGAAACAGGAACGGGGCCGGGCAGGTCTTGCGGCGGGTCACAGACCCAGTGTGTCTTTGGCGCCCCCTGCCGGGAGAGTCTGGCGATCCCGTTGAGCGGGAACGCTTGTGGGTGAGGGGAAGCCCACCGAACCGACGACGAAAACAGGGCATTGGCCGTTGGCCGTCGTCGTCAGGTCCGCAGGACCGCGCAGCGGCGTCACACAGCCAGGGGCGCGAGCCCCCTGGAATATGGGCGCCCACCACGTTCCGCGCTCGCAGGGCGCCGGGCTCCGCGCAGCGGGGCCACACGGCCGGCACCGACCGGGAACCAAGAGGCGCCGCCAGACCCCCGCCGCCGGACTGGGCTAGACTATACACATACGAGGTCCGTCGCCGGGGGACGCCGCTGCGCGGTGTCAACGGTCCTCCGGACCGAACGGCTGGACGGACTCCAGCTCGGCATGTATCCAGCGTGGTCCCGGTGCCGCCCACTAACAGTTGCTGCGTGCCGTTTGGCCCCGCTGGGCGGGAGTTACCGGGACCGCACGACACAGGGCGCACGCAAGCCCCCCGCCGCCGGACTGCGCTAGATACATACCAGACCCGCCGATCTGGATTGGGAAGCCCGACCTGGGCGTCGGCGAACGACGCGCCGGCCGGGGCTTCAGGGCCCGGAATGCCCGGACCCAATCAATGTTACCTGCCCAAACAAGAGGCGGTCCTTGTCCGTGGCGATGCCGGCGTGCCAGGCGTAGTGGCCGCGGTTGGCGCTGTCCTTCTCGTTGACACAGAGGCCCAGGCCGATGACCGTGCCCTCCGCAGGCTGTACGGCAGGCAGCATGCCCCAGGGTATCGCCAACTCGTAGAGGGTCTCACCTTCGGTGCGCACGATGCTGCAGGGGAAGTCAAGGCTTCCCGTGGGCCGGCCGGGGGCGGCCCGCCAGGCCCAGCGCTCTACGCCGGCTGCGGTCAGGGCCACGCCCCATTCCTCGTACGCACTCGCCGGGACGTATGGCTCGGCGGCGAACCCGAGCTGGAGGCCGTCACCGTCCCACAGCGCGCCCGCGGTCTGGTCGTTTTTGTGCACGTCATCGGCTACGCGCACGGCCAGGTACAGATTGGCCTCATCCCACTGCACCGCGGCGCGGGCGCTGAGGTCCGCCGGGCTGGAAGGCGGGCCGTCGGCGGGGTGAGAGGTCTCACCGGTGTCGGGGCCGACGGTGATGGGGAACGGAATCTGCCAGTCGGAGAGGTCACCATCGATGGCCGGAGGGGCCAACGCGCGGTGTGCCGGCGCGAAGACGAGATCGCGGCCCAACACATCTCGCACACCCTCGGTCGTCTCCACCGCCACCTTTGTAGGGTAGCGAGCCAGCGGATTGGCGCCGGCCGAGAGCGGGACAACGATCCGACCGGCCTGTCCGGCTCCAAGACCGGAGAAGGGCACCCGAATGGTCTCGGCGCGCAGGCCGGCCGAGAGAGGACAACCGATGCTGAGCGTGCCCGAAAGCGGCGTGGCCGAGAGGTTCGTCACAGAGGCAACCACAGCCGCGCTGCCTCCGGGTCCCGGCAGAGGCCTCAGCTCCAGGGCGACGGGAGGTGTGACCGTCAGCGATCGGCGCAGGAAGCCGAGATCGGTGTCGCCCCGGCGGTGTCGAAACACGAGCCAGTGGAGCCCCAGGTCGGCCTGGGGAGCCGCCACGAGGCGGAGGACTCCGTCCTGTGGATCGGAGGCGGAGATCCCCGCCGGGGTCTCCACAGTCAACAGGCCGGTTAGCGATGGCATAGGCAGTTGGCACGCGGCTCCGCGGGCCAGAGACACGGGGGCCTGCGGCAGGTCGGGCGAGGGCGCCCGGGGTTCGTCCGGGCCACCGGCGGGCAGGTCGCACAGCAGCGGCTCGTCGCGCAGGCCCACGGTCAGTCCGCCGGCCACCCGCACATCCCACACATGGCCCGCGACATCCGTCACAGTGCCCGTGCCGGTCCCGCAGGGCAGCGCCGCCACCGCCCCGGCGCCCTCCTTCTCGGCCCAGGCCACGTAGAGGCGGCGACCGGGTTTTTCCCATTCGTAGACCCAGGCGTTCTGGCCGCAGTCCGCCTTTCGCAAGAAGCGGGCGCCCTGCAGGGCCGTGCTCAGGCGGCTGTAGGCGGCGGCCGCCTCGTGCGGCTCGCCGGTGCCGGGGTCGATCAGCGAGCAGTAGCGGAACTCCCCGGTATTGACCCACTGCAGGACGAACCACCAGGAGGCCAACACGCCGTGGCTCTCGGCCACCGCATAGCGCTTGTAGACATGGGCCGCTTTCTCCCGCTCGGGCACCACAGTGCCCAAAGTGGCGGTGACCTCCGTGATGACGATCGGCTTGTCCACGCCGTGTTTGGCCATGTCGGCGCGGACCTTCGCCAGCAGGCGGTCCATCTCGACAATGGGCACGTAGAGGTGCACATCGATGATGTCCGTGTAGTTGCCGCCCCCGGCCGACAGGAGCTTGTCCACCATTTCCGGGTCCACGTCCAGAGCCGTGATGCCGCCCCACATCACCCTGCAGGAGGGGTCGGCTCGCTTGGCCGCCTCATAGCCGACGCGCAGCACCTCGGCCCACTTCTCCGGCACCCCGGGCTGATAGAGGTTGGGCTCGTTGCCAAGCTGCCAGTAGGTGACTCTGTGCTTGAAGCGGCTTACCGACTCATGTACGTACCTTTCGTACTCTTGAAGTGACATGCGGCCCTCCAGGGCCGCATTGGCCTCGTTGATCATCCCCACGTAGTTGAGCCCGTAGCGCGAGGCCAGCTCCATCTCCCGCTCGTTCCAGTTGAAGTTGGGACGATTCCAGCGCACCCCGAGCCAGCGGGCGGTATAGGGGTGCCCCTCGAGGGCGGCAAAGGGGGACGTGGGCTGCAGCGAGAAGTCCGTGGGGCGTGGGATCACCAGGAGCCCGAAGACCTGCACCGGGCCCGTGGGTGGGTCGGTGAACACCCGGGCCACGAGACGTTCCCGCTCCGGAGCCTGAACGGGGGCGGCGGTGATGGTCACCGTGGTGTCGCGGTCGGAATGCGCCAGGGCCTGGGCGTGGCCGGAGGTCAGGTGATTGCCCCGTGAATCGGCGATATCCATCTGGAGCCGCACGGGCCGTTCGGGACCCTCGGCCAGGCGTACCGTGGCCCGGACGGCCAGGGGCTCGCCGGGGGCGAAGATGCGTCGGGCGGCAGACAGAGAGAGGCTCACCCCGGCGGCCGGGACGGTATCGGCGTCCAGGGGCGTCACGGCCACATCATCCAGCTCCGCCAGGCCGGTGGAGCTCCAGTTGAAGCCAAACACCAGCTTCCCGGATGCCGTGCCCGGGGGAGCCGTGAGTGCGCGCTCGCGGTACACCCAGGCGTGGGTGACCCCATTGACGGCCGCTATCCGCTCGCCGCCCAGTGACGTCTCCTCCGCATCGAGCCACCGCACATCCACAACCGCGCTGTAGTTGGGGTCGCGCATGGCCGGCATGCGTGTGCGCAACCACCCGGAGACCAGCCAGGGCCCCGGCCGGGCCGGGAATGAGGGGCTCTGCACCGCGGGCGAGGTCTTATCATCCTCCCGCCCAATCAGCGCCCCACGCTGCCCCGTCCGGGCGCTGTCGGCCGATAGGTGAGCACCCTCGCTTACCGACCAGACATCTGTCTCCAGCGAAGGGTCCGCGATGACATTGCCCTCGGCTCCGCTGTGGCGCGCGATCTCTCCGGTCTGCCAGGATTGGGCGCAGGCCGCACAGGCCAGGAGCGCCGCGAGGGTGGCTGCGGTGGCCCTGCTCATTGCTCATGACCTCCGGGCTGATAGTCCAGGGGTAGGGGGCGAATCACGAGGTCGTCGATCCACACGGTTCCGATGGTGTCCTCCACACGGGGGAAGAAGGTGACCCCCGCGGCCTCTGGAGCGAAACGGGTGACCAGCACTCGCTCCTCCCAGCCGTCTGTCGTGCCGGTCACGGTGTGGTGCTCGTTGGCGTGATTCTCGCCGTGCCAGCCCAGAGGCACGTTGTGCCGGTTTCGTGGCAGTAGATGGGTGAAGAAGAAGCCCACGAGGGCCTCGGTCTTGGCAAACAGGCTGATGCGGTAGTAGCGTCGCGGGTCGATGTCTACGGTCTGATGCAGGTAGCAGCCGGTGAGCTCCTTCGCATCGAAGCGGAAGGACTGCGTCCCCGAATGGGCCTGCGAGACGTCCACCCGGGCCGAGTAGTCGGCGGGCAGCATCTGCCAGCCCGCCATGCCCTCCTCGAACCCTCCATTGACCAGCAGGTTGTCCGGCAGATCGGCATCCTCAAACCGCTTGCCGGCGTAGTCCTCGTCCCGCAGTGCGATCTCCCCGCCCAAAGGCACCTCCACCCCTGCCTCGGCAAAGGAGAACTCGTCGAACCACGCGGTGCCTTCACCCTCCAGAAGCAGGTAGAAGAACACTCTCGTCGTCCCGCCCGGCATCTTCTCGATCGGGAGGCGCACCTTCACCCAGTCGCTGTCTCCGTTGAGGCTGAAGTGCCCCGCATCGCTCAGGCGCAGCCAGCCCAGGGGGTGGTACTGCCCGTCGGCCCGGGGCCCGTGGGCCAGAGCGCGCACCTGCGCCGAGCCCTTGACCCCGGCGGTCTTCATCCACACCTGTAGCACGTAGCTGCGGGCGGTGTCCACCTCCGCCGGGCGCTCCAGCGAGATCGCGGACACCGAACCCTCGGGGGCGCCCTCCAGCCGCAGCGAGGCCTCTCCGTGCAGCTTCACGTCCGCATCAAAGTGCAATCGCCCGGAGCCGCCGGTGGCCCAGTCATTGTCGCGCCAGCCGCTGGCCTCCAGCCGGTCGCAGTTCCAGTACGCCACCGCCCCCTCCGGAAGCCTGGATTGCGCCCCGGCGGAGGCGGCCACGAAAAGCAGCACGATGATTCTCGCAGGCATAAGGCATCACCCTGTCTGTTGGCGGAGGACAAAGGAGCATTCGATAGGTGGGAGGCCGGCACCTCTGAGCGGGTGCGGATCGGGAGACGGGGCGCCGCCGTTGACCGTTGTAGGGCGGCGACCTGTGCGCCGCCGCCGTTGGCCGTCGGTGTTGGATGACCCCCTTGGCGCGGTACAGGCCCGCGCCCTACAGAGGCGGCAGTGCCCAGCCGTTGGCCGCTGGGCGCTGGCCGTTGGCCGTTCGGTCCGGAGGACCGTTGATGCCGCGCAGCGGCGTCGCCTAGCGACGGGCTTCAGCCCGTCGGGCCGTTGGCCGTTTTGGGGCGGCGACCTGTGCGCCGCCGCCGTTGGCCGTCGGTGTTGGATGACCCCCTTGGCGCGGTACAGGCCCGCGCCCTACAGAGGCGGCAGTGCCCAGCCGTTGGCCGCTGGGCGCTGGCCGTTGGCCGTTCGGTCCGGAGGACCGTTGATGCCGCGCAGCGGCGTCGCCTAGCGACGG
>CAYRFY010000460.1:0-6802 GCA_964423635.1 uncultured Armatimonadia bacterium
GCCGTCTGCCCCGAAGGGGCAATGCACACTAGCCACGGGTGCAACCCGTGGGAGCGGTGTCAACACGAAGAACGGAAGAGGCGTCTCACCCCTCTGCCCGGCCCAGGAAGCCCCAGAGGTAGGCCTCCTCTGTTCGGACCGGCAGGAGGCTGCCCGGGGGCGCGGGGGACGCCGGGGCCGGGAAGATCACGAGCTTATTGCTCCTCGTGCGCCCCCGGAGCTTCTCGGGGCTCTTTGGGTCGCGACCCTCGACCAGTACCTCGAAGACGCCGCCGACCAGGGCCTGGTTGACCTCACGCGCTATGCGGTTCTGCACCTCCACCAGCCTCACGTGCCTGTCCTGCTTGTCCTGCTCGGACACCTTGTCCGGGAACTCCGACGCCTTCGTCCCCGGCCGGTCGCTGTACTTGAACATGAAGGCCTGATCGAAACGAATCTCCTCGAAGGCCCGCAGCGTGCCAAGAAACTGCTTCTCCGTCTCCCCGGGGAAACCCACCATCACGTCCGTTGTCAGCGAAAGCCCCGGCATGTGGGCCCTGGCCGCCTCCACCAGCCCCAGGAAGTGCTCGTAGGCGTAGCCCCGGCCCATCCGGTGCAGGACCTCGTCATCGCCCGCTTGGATCGGCAGATGGAGATGCTCGCAGACCGTGGGCAACTGGGCCATCGCGTCCAGCAGACGGGGGGAGAGGTCCTTGGGGTGTGAGGTGGTGAACCGCAATCGCTCCAGACCCTCCACGGCGTCCACCCGCCTCAGCAACTCCGGGAAGTCCGTCTCCCCTCCCCGGTAGCTGTTGACGTTCTGCCCCAGCAGCGTGATCTCGCGATACCCCTCGTCCACGGCCCGGCGCACCTCCTCCACGACCGCCCGCGGGTCCCTGCTCTGCTCCCTGCCCCGGGCGTAGGGGACGATGCAGTAGGTGCAGAAGTTGTTGCAGCCGTAGCTGACATTGACGAAGGCGCCCACACCCGGGGCGCGTGAGAACGCCAGGCCCTCGGGCACCACCTCCGCATCGTCGGTGAGCCTCCAGGGCGCCTGCCCCGCCTGTGCCACGGCCTCAGCCAGAGCCGACAGATTCCGGGGCCCCACGACGATGTCGACGAAGGGCGTGTGCTTCTGAATACCCTCTGCGAGCACCTGCGCCACGCATCCGGCGACGACCACGATCATCTCCGGGTGCCTGCGCTTGAGCCGCCCGATGCTCCCGAGCTTGGAGAACACCTTGTGCTCCGGCTTCTCCCGCACGGCGCAGGTGTTGAGTACAACAACCCTGGCCTCTTCCAGCCGACCTGCGGGCCGATAGCCGAGGCCCTGCAGGATCCCGGCGATGGTCTCCGAGTCCCGCTCATTCATCTGGCAGCCCATGGTGTCGATGTAGTAGGTGGCAGGTAGCATGGCGGCATTATAGCATACGGCGGGGGGGACGGCAGGTGACAGGAAACAGGTGACAGGAACGGCGGGGGCAGGTGGCTCGCACACAGAGCAAGACGTACTGCGCCGTTCTCGGTGCCTCCGTGTCTCTGCGTTCAGCCGTTCTTCTCGGCTCGCCGTTCTCCGTGTGACTCCGTGCTCTCCGTGTCTCCGTGGTGAGGTGTTCGCTGTTCTCCGCCGTTCTCGGTGTCTCCGTGTCTCCGTGGTGAGACGTTGGCCGTTCTCGACTGCGCAGAGGTCTCCCCGGTTCGCTCAGCGAACTCCCGTCCGTTGCCGACTGACAGGCGCCGAAAGGACTGAGAGGGATGCTCAGAGGTTTCGCCGAGGGTAAGGTACGGTATGGCTGTGTGGGCGCGGGCCTGCAGGGTGAAGGCCATGTGAAGATCATCGCCGCACTGCCGAACGCCGAGCTGGTGTCGGTATGCGACATCGACGAGAAGAAGGCGCGTGCGGCGGCCCTGCGCCATGGGGCCAAGAACGCGCTGGCCGACTACAACGAGCTCTTCGCCGACGACACGATCGACGCCGTGTCCATCGCCCTACCCGACCACCTGCATCGCGATGCGGCCGTGAGCGCACTGCAGGCAGGGAAGCACGTGCTACTGGAAAAGCCCATGGCGACCACCGTGGAAGACGCCGAGGCCATCGCAGCGGCCCAGGAGGCCGGTGGGAAGCGGCTGATGGTTCTGTGGAGCAATAGGTGGATGCCGATGTTTTGGTCCACCAAGGAGATGCTGGAGCGTGGCGAGCTGGGCGACCCGCTGTACTGCTACGCCCGGCTGAATAACACGCTGTACGTGCCGACCAAGATGCTGTCGTGGTCGGGTGATACAAAGCTTCCGTTCTGGCTGATCTGCCACCGGTACGACATCGCCCGCTGGTACTTCGGCAGCGAGGCGAAGCGCGTCACCGCGGTGGCGCGGTCGGTGGTTCTCAAGGGCATGGGCATCGACACCCCGGACTTCTATCAGGCCACGGTGGAGTTCGAGAACGGCTGTGTGGGCAATTTCGAGTCCTGCTGGGTGCTGCCTGAGAGCATGCCGTATCTGGTGGACAGCAAGTTCCAGCTCATCTGCACCAAAGGGTACGTGAATGTGGACCCGACTCTACCGGTGCATCAGGTGAGTACCGAAGCCGAGCACCAGAACAAGGGGTTTATCACCGGGGACATCGACGGCGAGCCAAGAGGCTTCGTCTTCGACGCCATCTCGCACTTCGTCAATTGCCTGCTGCGCGACGAGGAGCCGATGATCACGGCCTACGACGGGCTGATGACCACCAAGGCCCTGGCCGCGATGGTGGAGTCGGCGGAGAAGGGCGAGCCGGTGGACCTGTAGGCCGCCGGGCAGGCGCGGCCGTAGAGACCGTAGCCGTTGGCGCCTTTGCCGTAGACGGGATTGTCGTTGACCCGCGACTCGGGACCCGCCGACTCGCGACCTCACCTGAACGAGTGTATTTGGCATGCAAGAGCAACTGCGACAACTGCTGGACCAACTGCTCGTCACCCACTCTCCTTCCGGGGAGGAGGGGGAGATGCAGCAGCTTTGCGAGGCGCTCCTGCGCGAGCGCTGTGGGAACGTGTGGACCGACGAGAATGGCAACCTGCTGGCCAAGATCCCCGGCGAGAGCAGGGATGGCGCCGTGCTGGTCATGGCCCACAAGGACGAGATCGGGACGATCATCCGGAAGATCGATGAGGACGGGAAGATCTGGCTGGAGCCTCTGGGCGGCTGCTTGCCGTGGGTGTACGGCGAAGGGCCCTTCGATGTGATCGGCGACGAGATCGTGACCGGCATCCTGTCCGTCGGCAGCCGCCACTCCAGCCACCTGTCGGCGACGATTGCCGACGCCAAGAGCAGGGCCCTCAACTGGGAGATGTGCTACATCGACTGCAAGCTCAACCGCGAGCAGCTTCAGGAGCGGGGGATACGAGTGGGCACTCGGGCCTGTGTGGCGAGACAGCGCAAGACGCCCATGTACATCGGAGAGTGTGTGGCGGGCTACGCGCTGGACGACAAGGCGGCGGTGGCCGTACTGCTGCTGACGGCCGACCTTGTAAGGCAGTCCGGGGGCAGGCCGAAACGCGATCTGTATCTGGCGGTAACCGGGGCGGAGGAGACCGGGATCTCCGGCGGGGCCTACGTGGCCCGCACCATACCGGCCACCGAGCACATTGCGGTGGAGATCATCCCCGTGGCTCCGGAGTACTCGGTGACGCTCTCAGCCGAGCCTGCGATCATGTACAAGGACGCCGTCTTCATCTACGACAAGCCGCTGGCCGACGCGCTTTCTCGCACCGCCGACGAGCTCTGTGGCGGGCATCAGCGCATCGTGGTGCGCTCCTTCGGCAGCGATGCCAGCACCACGGCCAAGTACGGGTACACGGCGAAGGCCGCCTGCATCGGGTTCGCCACCGAGAACACCCACGGCTATGAGGTGGGGCATCTGGGCGCCATCGAAAACTGCGCCCGTCTTCTGGCCGCGCACGTGCTCGAGTAGTGGCGCGGCCGGGTCGACCTGTGCGGATCGCGCAGCTCCTCCGAATCAGAAAGGAAGCTTCAGCCCTTGCCGACGGTACAGATCGGGCAGCACGTCTTGGAGTATCGGATTGTTCGCAGTGCCAGGCACCGGCAGATGCGGCTGGTCGTCACGCCCGAACGGTCGGTATACGTGGCGGCGACCATCTTCGACAGCGACGCCGCCATCACTCGGTTCGTGGAGGAATCCCGGGAGTGGCTGCGCAAGCAGCTCTATCCCTCAGATCCTCCGGCAGCGCCGGTCCATACAGTCAGCGACGAGACGGGGCCCATCGAGTTCCGGGTCACGCGGAACTCGAGGCGCAAGCACGTCTCGGCCTACTGGCAGCCTAAGACGGGACTGGAGGTTCGGGCTCCGACCGGAATCTCGATGGAGCAGATCGAGCAGTTCGTGCTCGACAACGCCGGGCTCATCCGGGGGCGGACGGAAGAGATGGCCGAAGAGGCCGGGCCGCAGCGCCGATGGGTCAGTGGTGAGACGCTCTGGCTTCAGGGCGAGGAGCTCGCGCTGGACGTGGTGCCCCACAAGAGCACCAACCGTGCCAGGCGCGACGGGGACAGGCTGGTGGTCAGGGTTTCTGAGGATGCCCGCGCGGCGGACATCCCCCACATCGTCCGTGATGAGGTGGTGAGGTTCCTGAGCAAGCAGGCGGCGACTCAGGTAGATCGACGCCTGCCGGAGCTGGCCGACTGCGTCGGCGTCCGGCCCGGGAGAATCACTATCAAGGACATGAAGTCCCGTCACGGCAGTTGCTCCGCCGGCGGGAACATCTCCATCGCCTACCGCGTGGTGATGGCGCCACCGGAAGTGTTGGATTACGTGATCGTCCACGAGCTTTGTCACATCCGCCACCCGAACCACTCCAAGGCCTTCTGGAGCCTGGTGGCGGAGATGATGCCCGACTATGAGCGACCCAAGCAGTGGCTCAAGGACAACGGGGAGTTGCTGAGGCTGTAGGCGCGCCCGAGGCGTCCTGCGGCGACTGCCGCGCACCGCCACGCGGCCGGGCGCTGTCATCAACCCGAGGAGACCTGCATGCCCGACGTCATCTTCGCTCTCGATGTGGAGGACCCGGTCAACGAAGCCTCCGACGACGCCCTGCTTCAGTTGTGCACCCTCTTTTCCGAGGAGGATGTGCCGCTGTCGCTGTTTTTAGCGGGAGAGAAGGCCCGGGTACTGCGGCAGCGGGGCAGGCACGATGTAGTCGAGGCCGTGTCACGCCACGAGATCTGCTACCACGGCAACTACTGGGGCGACTTCCCCATTCCCGCTCTGGAATACGGTCAGGACATGACATGGGATGAGGCGGTGGCCCATGCACTCCGCGTGGAGTTGCCCGGACTGCATGATGTGGCCGAGGTCACCGGGCAATTCCCGGTGGCGTGGTGCTGCCACCAGGCCCAGCAGTGCCCACAGCTTGCCTATGCGCTCAAGCTGGCGGGAGTGCGCTGTTGGGCCGGCGGCCCCAGAGGGTGGATGATGAACTGGCTTTCCTGGCCGCGGTCCAAGTGTGTGGTGTCGCTGCAGGGCAACTGGGACAACCGGGTCGACCCGACCCGCCGCGATGAGCTCAAAAAGCCCGCCGATGTAGAGCGGGACATGTGGAGCATGCGGGTGGCCTACGAGGCTTTGGCCGAGCGGGTGGACTTCATCTGCTTCGCCGGGCATCCCACGTGCTTTGTCACCGCAGAGTGGGGAGGGCTGTACGAGTACGCCGTGCTGTTCCGTAACGGCGGCCCGGTGGCCTATCCGCGACCCTCGGGCATCGCCCATTCCCAGCCGCGTTCAGCGGAGGATCGCGCCGCCGCCCTGCGGTTCGTCCGCGAGACGGTGCGCTGGGTCAAGTCGCAGCCGGATGCGAACATCACCAGCTACGCGGCCCTGTGCGCGCTGGACGAGGAGCCTCTGGTGCAGTGGGTCAGTCTCCCACAGGTGCTGGAGATCGCCCGCGAGGCTCGGGCGATGTTGAACTACGTCACCGCCTTCGGTATGAGCTTTTCGCCGGCGGACATCATCGGGCTTTTGGTCTTCGCCTGCCAGTACTGCCGGCACAACGGGGTCTGGCCGGAGCGCCTCCCGGTGCAGCGCCTGCTGGGCCCCACGGAAGCGCCGTTTGACCAGACAGGGCCGGTGACCCTGACGCGCGGGAGTGGGGATGACGGCCTTCGGCTGGAAGGCCGGCATCGGGACGGCATCTCGGACCGGCCGCGTTCAGGCCGGCCCCTTCACGGTGGGAGCACTGGTCTTGGCCAATACCGGAGAACCGGGGGAGCTGCGAGTAGGCGGCATTCCTGTCGGCAACGCCCTCCGGCCCGATGACGAAAAGCAGGAGTGCACGGACGGTTCGATCATCATGCTCGTGGCCACGGATGCCTCCCTGAGCCACCGACAGCTCTCGCGGATGGCCAAAAGAGCGGCATTGGGGCTGGGGCGCACCGGGGCCACGGCCTCCCACGGCAGCGGCGACTTCGCCATCGCCTTCTCCACCACAGCCAGAATCGACCCCGACGGCCTGGAAACCGAGCAGGGCGGATTGCGGGTCCGGGAGCCCGAGCTGTCCCGGTTGTTTGGGGCCACCGTGGAGGCGGTGGAGGAGGCGATTCTCAACTCCCTGCTGCGGGCCGAGACGATGACCGGCCGCGATGGGAGAACCTCTCGCGCCATCCCGGTAGGCCGGTTACTGCAGCTTCTTCAGCAGCGTGGGGAGCCATCGACTCCAGGGCCGCGCAACTAGAAATCCGACCGGAAAGCCGGCCCTGCCGTCAATATGTCATCCTGAGCGTCAATCTCGCCCGGCGAGATAGCGAAGGATCTCGCGACATACCAGCAGATTCT
>CAYRFY010000461.1:0-6761 GCA_964423635.1 uncultured Armatimonadia bacterium
GGGCTCGCGGGGGCCTCCGCCGGCGGCACGGCGGACGAGGCGGTCTCCGCCGCCGGCATCTGTGCGGTCTGCGCCGTGCTCGGTGGCGGCAGAGCCACCGGAACATCCGGTGGGGCCTGGGCCCGGGGTCTGCATCCCACCATCGGAATCGCCAGGGTGACCAGAAACAGCGAGACGACCGTCAGGAACGTTGAGCGCTTCATGGTGCATGGACTCCTTGCCGTCATCTGCCGACAGCGATCCTCTGCCAGCGGCCGTTGCTCACCACCAGGTCTCGGGCCGCGAACTGCCAGACTACCAGGCTCTTGCCCGCAAGGGGCTCGGGTCGGCGGGCCAGAGTGGCCCGGGCCGTGTTCACACCGCCGTCGTTGAGAGCGACCACATCCACGGGCCTGCGCAGGCGGTAGGCCAGTTGTTCGCCAAGCCCCGCGTGGGCGCCCCAGCCCATCTCGGGCAGCGAGTAGATGTTCGTGAAGCTGTCTCCCAGCAGCACCACCGGCGAGGCCTTGTCAAACTCCACGGGCGCCCCCGAGGCGGCGTCTACCACGCGCCGTGCCACTACCGTCTGTCTGCGCAGAGGTGTCGAGCAGGCCGGCAACTGCAGCATCTCCAGCAGGTCGCCGGGGGCCGACTGCGGGCTTTGCTCCAGCACCATCTGCGCGTCACCGTGCAGTTCGGCCGGCACATGCCGGGCCACCTCATCGGCGACCAGCGCCAGCCCCTCCGGGGTCCAGTGCGTGTCGTGGCGCAGGTACAGGTCACCGTCGGCCTTGTGGGACCAAAGCAGGGCCGTCGGGTCGATGACGGCGATCCCTCGGGCCGCCATCTCCCGGGTGAAGCTCTCCATGTCGGGGTTGACCGCCGGCCCGCCGGCCTGCTGGTAACCCGGCCACAGCCATTCGGGGTAGACGGCCTCCTTACCGGGCGCGACCAGCAGCATGAGGGCCGAGCCGCGGGCCGCCAGAGCATCCCTGAAAGCCACGATCGCGGCCACCGGGTGGCCCTCGGCGTCCGGGCTACCCATGAAGCCCGGACGGAGGGCCGAGTCGAGACCGGGCCGGTAGAACAGCGTCCACCCCGCGCCTACCACGGCCTTCTGGTTCCCCGCCCGCAGGGCCACCAGCCCCACCCACTGCAGACGCCTGCGCACAAACTCCGCCACCGCCGAGTTCTTCTCCAGGGCCCGCTCGTACGCAGAGATCCGGTCCGTCGTCGGCCACCGGCGGAACACATCAAGCTCCTGGAGCGGGCGGCCACCCGATAGCTCCACCGCGAGCTGCGTCACGGGGACGAACGCCAGCAGCAGCAGGAAGTACCCCAGCACCGCCCGCTGTAGCGGCAAGGAGGACGCAGGGGCTCGGCGCTCCTCAGACGTTTCAACGGCGACCTCACGGGCCATGATCGACGCAACCTGCCTGTCAGAATCGGAAGTACAGGAATGGGTTGTAGCTCTGGGTGAAGAGCACCGCCAGCGCACAGGTAAGGGCCGCCGCCGAGGCCACCAGCCGGGCGGGCTTGATCTGCTGAGCGATGTCCCAGGTGTCCCACCTCAGCAGATGGACGATCGCACAGGCGGCGAACACCACGAGGTACTGCGGACTAAGCAGCACGGCGTCCAGGAGCAAAGTGGCCGCCGCCTGCCCGCCGAAACCGGTCATCGCGCCCACGTACCGCATGGCCTCCGGGAGGCTCTCGGCGCGGAAGAAGACCCATGTGAACAGCACCAGAACGAAGGTCGCCAGCACCCGCAGGGTGTGGGGCAGGGCACGGTAGGCCGGGCTCTTGCCCTGCCAACGCTCCAGCGCGAGCATGGCCCCGTGGATGGCCCCCCAGATGATGAACGTCCACTGCGCCCCATGCCACAGCCCCCCCAGGAGCATGACCAGCGCCAGGTTCACGTACGTTCGCCGATTGCCCCGCCGGTTGCCGCCCAGCGGGATGTACAGATAATCCCGCAGCCAGGTGGAGAGCGAGATGTGCCACCGGCGCCAGAACTCCGTGATGCTCTCCGAGAGATAGGGCAGGTTGAAGTTCCGCTTGAACTCGAAGCCCAGCATCAGTCCCAGGCCGATGGCCATGTCCGAGTAGCCGCTGAAGTCGAAGTAGATCTGGAAGGCGTAGGCCAGCACACCGGTCCAGGCCTGGTGTGGCGCCAGCGAGCCCGCACCGAAGGCGGCGTCGGCCACCTGACCCATGGGGTTGGCCAGCAGGATCTTCTTCGCCATCCCGAAGCCGAAGAAGATGATGCCGCGCGAGAACTTCTCCACCGTGTGCGAGCGCTCGGAGAGCTGGTCCGCCAGGTCCTGGTAGCGCACGATGGGTCCGGCCACCAACTGCGGGAACAAGGAAACGTAGCAGGCGAAGTCCAGAAAGTCCCTGGCCGGCCGGGCCTCGTTCCGGTACAGGTCGATGGCGTAGCTCATGGACTGGAAGGTGTAAAACGAGATGCCCACCGGGAGCACCACCTGGAACACCCGGACACCCTCATGCCCGAAAAGCTCCAGGATGTAGTTCAGGTTCGTCTGCGCGAACCCCAGGTACTTGAAGAACCCCAGCAGCGCCAGGTTGGTCACGATGGAGTAGGTCATGGCCAGCCTGCGCTGCCGGGCCGGCGGCAGGCCCGGACCGGCGGGTTGCTCTCCGCGGAACCACGGCATGTGCCAACGCCCGCTGATGAACTGCCCGGCGGTGTAGTCGATGATCGTCGAGGCCAGCATCAGCAGCACGAACCAGGGGTTCGCCCAGCCGTAAAACGCATAGCTCAGCAGCGCGATCAGCAGTTGGCGCCACCGCGGCGGGCAGGCGTAGTACAACGCCAGCGCCAACGGCAGGAAGTAGAAGACGAAGAGGTGGGATGAAAAGACCATCAGGGCACCTTGATGAGGTCCCAGGGGGCCCAGTAGTTGTACAGGTCACGAGCCACGACCGTCCAGACGACCAGCTTCTTGGCGCCAATGGCCTCCGGTCCGCGACGGGCGAACTGCCCCCGAATGCGCGGTCCGCTGCCCTGCGCCATGATCAGGTCCACCGGCATGCCCAGGTCCCTGGCCAGGTGCGCCGAGAGCCCGGCGTGCCTGCAGTCCTCCAGGTGGAACACGCCGGTGAAGCTGTCGCCCAGCACCACCAGCGGGCTTGTGGGATCGTCGACATACGGCTTGCCGTCGGGTGCCGTGACCTGCTGCGCCGTGAGCTTGGCCGGGCGATAGTCGCCCTTCTCTTGCTCCGTCAGCATCCCGCAGATGTCTCCCAGCCGGGTGCAGGCCACGGTGCGCGCCCCGTACTTGCCCGAGTCCAGGGGGAGCTTCTCCGCCACCGGCCGCGCTCTGACCCTCTCGGCGATGAGTCTGGCCGCCAGCCGCAGCCCGGTATTGGTCGAGTGGGTGTCCTGCGGCATGTACAGCGGCTCGGCGCCGCTGTCGCGGCAGGCGATGAACGTGGGGAGCAAATCCACCGTAGCCACCCCGGCCTCCGCCAGCTCGGACAGCAGCTTGCGGCAATAGGGAGCCACGTAGGGCCGCGCCTCTGCGGGCGCCCTGTCCGACAGCTTCTCCGGGTACACCTCGGCCTTCGTGGGGATCACCACCAGCAGCATGTCGATCCCCCGAGCCTTCAACTGGGAGTCGAAGTCCACGATGGCCGGGAAGGGATCGCGGTTGTCCGGCTGCTGCCGCAGATCGCCGGAGAGCAGGTACTCGACGTCCCCGCGGAAGAACAGCCAGTCCTCCAGTCCGATGAGGCCCTTGATCTCAGCGGGCCGGGCCTCGAGCCGCCGCCCTATGTCCGCCCGGAACTCGGACAGGAGCCCGGTCCATGCCTCCCAACTCCCGCCCCAGAGCCGCAGCTCATCGCCGATGCTCTCCGTGCCACCGCCACCGCTGCGCGCGGCAGCGGTCGGCGCAGCACCGACGGCCGCTTCCTTCAGCGCCCCGGAAACGCCCCCCTCCGCTGGCGCGGCCTCAAGCACGTACACATTGTAGATGACCTCGCCGTAGGGCTTGCCACGCACCACCGCGAACGGCGAGGCGAAGCTCCTGCCGTCCAGCAGAGCGGCGAACTCCGGCTCGGTGTCCGCGCCCGGCCACGGATGGCTCTCCTCGGGCTTCAGCGCCACGGTCTGCAGCGCCTGGTACCAGTCTGAGGCGAGTTCGAAGAAGTACGTCTCCAGCTCCGCAAGGTCCAGCGGCTCGCTCAGATAGTCGCCGCGCAGGTACTCCAGGAGCGACTTGCCATAGGCGTCGGGCGCTATGGGCGCGTAGAGTTCCCGGTAGCTGTCGGCGTCCTCGTCATCCGCCGCAATCCACTCCAGCTCGGGGCGGAACTCCACCTTGGCCCACAGCTCATCACCGTGTAGGTACGCCGTGGTGATCTGCTGCAGCGGGCGGACCACCCCGGCGTTGCCCCACTTCTCGCCGCTCACCTGCCTCGCGGCCTGCAGGAGGCCCTCGGCCGCGTCATAGTCCCATTCCACCAGCAGCTTACTCAGCGGCTGCCAGGCCAGGGGCCGGCCGATCTCCACTTCGGAAAGAGGCGTCTGCTCGATTCGGTCGCAGACGGCGGCGGCCACAAGGGCGCCCTCGAAATGAAGGTCGGCCAGAGCGGGAGTATCGAGAGGGGGCTGAAGATCGGCCGGGGGAGGATAGTGGAAGAGGGGGTTGCGGTCGTGGGTCAGGTGGTCCAGAGCCGCGCGGGTCGTGTTCGTAATGACCCGGACCATCAGGCGGCTACTACACCGCTCGAAGGCCGGTTGCAGCGACCGCGCCAACTCCAGATCGGTCTGGCAGCAGGCCACCGTTGTGGTGAGGCCGAAGAACACGATGAGGCCAACTGAGCGGAAGCCGGAGTGTGCCATAGCCCGTCCCCTTCCCGGTCGGCGACGGGGACGGCAGGCCGAGCCCCGCTGCCCGCATCATTGAGGAGCCTATAACGCCGACCCCGGACTGCAGTTCCGTCGATTTGCGCGCAGCGGCGAATGGGCCTACGCCGCCCGTGAACCGCCGCGGAACACGCCGCCTCGGGATTCGTTGATCTACGCTGAGGGTAGAGTGTAACGTTCGGTGGGCGGAGCCACCTTACCTCCGGTGGCTCCGACGCACCGTCAGTTGGAGGGTGAACCCACCATGCTCGGCTCGTGCAGCGCCACCCCGCCGCTTCGCGCCATCACGGCCCTTGGGGTCATCACCATGCTCCCGTCCTGCGTCCTGCCGCAGCCCGCCACCGGCCCTCTGCGAGTCAGTGCAGATAACCCCCGCTACTTTGCCGATCCCGCCGGGAGGATCGTCTACCTCACAGGCTCCCACACCTGGAGCAGCCTCAAGGACATGGGAGCCACCGATCCGCCGGCGCCCTTCGACTATCCCGGCTACCTGGACATGCTCCACACGTACGGGCACAACTTCATCCGCCTGTGGACCTGGGAGCTGTCCCGCTACGGCTACGGCGGCAAGACCACCTACTGCGAGCAGTTCCCCTGGCCCCGCACCGGCCCCGGCAACGCCCTGGACGGCAGGCCCAGGTTCGACCTGAGCAAGCTCGACGAAGCGTACTTCCAACGCCTGCGGCAGAGAGTACAGGCCGCCGGCGAGCGGGGCATCTACGTCTCGATCATGCTCTTCGAGGGCCACGGCCTGCACGCCTCGGACGCCCCCTGGTGCTGGGACGGCCACCCCTTCAATGCCGCGAACAACATCAACCGGGTCGACGGTGACCCCGACGGCGATGGCCGCGGCGTGGAGACCCAGGCCCTGCAGGTCCCCGAGGTTACCGCCATCCAGGAGGCCTACGTCCTGAAGGTCATCCAGACGGTTAACGACCTGGACAACGTACTTTACGAAATCGCCAATGAGAGCGGGGCCTACTCCACCGCCTGGCAGGTCCACTTCATCGACTTCATCCACGAACGCGAGAAGGCCTTGGCCAAGCAGCACCCGGTTGGCATGACCTTCCAGTACCACCGGGTCGAGAAGCTCCGCGGCACGAACAAGACCCTCTTCGAGAGCCCGGCCGACTGGGTCTCTCCCAACCCGGATGGCGGCTACAGCACCGACCCGCCCGACGCCGGGGGCGCGAAGGTCATCCTCAATGACACCGACCACCTGTGGGGCATCGGCGGCAATCAGGAGTGGGTGTGGAAGAGCTTCTGTCGCGGGCTCAACCCCATCTTCATGGACCCGTGCAGCCCACCCATCGAGGCCGGAGGCGTCGGCGATCCGCAGGTAACCTGGACCGACCACCTCACCGGGCTCTCGCGACTGGACGCCGGGTGGGACCCCATTCGCAAGAGCATGGGCTACACGCTCAAGTACGCCTCGCGGATGAACCTGGCCGAGGCGACGCCCCACGCCGAGCTGTCCTCCACCGGCTACTGCTTGGCCGACCCCGGGACGGAGTACCTGATCTACGCGCCCAAGGGCGAGCAGGTCACGATCGACCTGTCCGGCGCGACCGGCACCTTCGCCTCCGAGTGGTTCGACCCGTCGCAGGGCAAGGTTCTCGCCGCGGAGAGCGTGGAGGGAGGAGCCAAGCGAATGCTGAAGACACCCTCCGGCGGGGACGCGGTGCTTTACCTGAGGGCGGCCAGATAGCGGTAGAGGGAGGGCGGCCGGCCGCGTTCGCCGTCGGTGGGGCGGGCCCGGCAGGCCGTGAGTGGGGCGGGCTTTCCACTCACATTATGCAGGTTCTGGCAGAGTGGCTACTCATGTCGTCACATGCCCCGCCTACACTTCTGGCGAAGCGCTGGGTCGTGCCTCCCCCCGCCTGCGGGG
>CAYRFY010000462.1:0-6742 GCA_964423635.1 uncultured Armatimonadia bacterium
GTCATCGACGATGAGGACATGCTTCATGGTTACCTCTCAGATACCGAAGTCACCGGGGCAGGAAGCCCTCAACCTCACCGACGAATGTGTCGGGGTCGATGGGCTTTTCTATGTAGCCGGAGCACCCCGCGTCCAAAGCGCGCTCCCGGTCGCCGACCATGGCGTAGGAGGTGACGGCGACGATCGGCACATGGGCGGTGGACGGGTTGCGCTTCAGCTCACCGGCCACGGCATATCCGTCCATCTCCGGCAACTGGATGTCCAGCAAGATGAGGGCCGGGTTCTCGCTCTCGGCCAGGGCGATGCCCTCCAGGCCGTCCTGGGCCTGCACCACCCGATGTCCGGCCCTCTCCAGCATGAAGGTGATCAGGTACATATTCTGCTCGTTGTCCTCGATGACCAGGACGCGATGGGCCATTTGCCCCTCCTAGACGTCTCCGATGGGCACTGAGAACGTGAACGTGCTGCCTACGCCCCATTCGCTGGATACGTCGATGCCGCCGCCCATCATCTCGACCAGCCGCTTGCAGATAGATAGCCCCAGGCCACTGCCCTCGTGGTTGCGGGCCAGGCCGCTGTCCACCTGTCGGAAGGGGTGGAACAGCTCACCCAGGTCCTCGGGCTTGATCCCGATGCCCGTGTCACTCACCCGAGTCACAAGCTCCGGGCCGGCGGGCGCGCACTCCACCCGGACCTCCCCTTGCTCGGTGAACTTGACGGCGTTATTGAGCAGGTTGAGCAGGACCTGCTCGAACCGGCGCCGGTCTCCCCGAATCTCAGCGACTTCCGGCGACAGAGCGCCGGTCAGCGTCAGCCCCTTCTTCTCCGCCAGGGGCGCCACGACGCCAACCACCTTCTCCACGGACTGCCGCGCATCGAAGGGCAGGCACTCCACCTGCAATTGTCCGGCCTCGATCTTGGACAGGTCCAGGACGTCGTTGATCAGGTCCAGCAGATGATGGGCGCTGGTCTGGACCATACCGAGCTGTTTGGCCTGCTCCTCGTTCAGGGGACCGGGCAACTGCTGCAGCAGTATGCCCGTGAAGCCGATGATCGAGTTCAGTGGGGTGCGGAGCTCGTGAGACATGGCCGCCAGGAAGGCGGACTTCAGCCGGTCGGCGGATTCGGCCCGCTCCTTGGCGGTGGCCAGGTCCGCCGTGCGCTCCTCGGCCTCCTTGCGTTTGGTGATATCGGTCCCGACGCTGAGGATCCCCTCGACTTGGCCCTCATCGTCGACCGCCACCTTGTTGGTCCAGGCGATCCATACCTTCTCCCCGCTGCGGCGGACATTTTCATTGATGTTGTGCTCGAAGGAGTCGGGGTTGGCGCAGATATGGTCCATCATGGAGCGCATATCTCGTCCCGTGCTCTCGGTCTCCGGCACGATGGTGCCGATCACATGCCGACCGATGATCTCGGCCTCCGAGTAGCCGAAGAATCGCAGCCCGAACTCATTGAGGAAGGTGATCTTGCCGTCGCGTGTCAGGTGCAGGATGATGCTGTTGGCATGCTCCACCAGCTCGCGGTACTTGCGCTCGCTGTCCTGCAGCGCCTGATTGAGATCGGCCAGTTGGGTGTTTTGCTCGGTCAGAGCCCGAGTGCGGGCACCCACCTGACCCCTGAGGGCGACGGCCCACAGCAGGCTGAGCACCAGAACTGCGCCGGCCGCCGGGCCCGCGAGCCGTACCCACGGGGGAAGGGCGAAATGCGTTTCCTGGCCGATCCAGCGCTCCAAGGACCGGTAGTACGCCGAATCCGGGGTGTTCTTGAGGCGCACGAGGTGCCTGTCGATGGCCTGCAGCAGGTCTTCGTTGGCGCCTTTGGGCGCTGCGAAGAACAGCGCGGAGGGGTTGAACAGTATTGCCGTGTTCTCCAGGCCGAACTGGCGGTAGTGCTTGCCCCCGAAGAAGTTGTTGGCGATGACCGCCGAAGCTCTGCCCTCGGCTGCGGCCGCGAAGGCGCTGCCGTAGTCCGGCAGGGAGATCATCGTCACCTGCAGGCCGTACCCGGCCACCAGTTGCGAGAACGCCTCCTCCTGGACCGAGCCCTTCAGCACCGCGATGGTCTTCCCGTTGAGGTCCAAGATGGAGCGGATGCCGCTGTCTCGGGCGGCATAGACCTGATCCCAGGATGACAGGACAGGGGTCTTGTGGAAGGAGTATCGGGTTTCACGCGCCGCGGTGAAGGCAACATCGGGCATCAAGTCGATCTCGCCGCGGGCCAGCCGCTGGAGCCCCTCCGCCCAGTCCCCCTGCACGTAGGACAGCCGCCAGCCCTCGCTCTGCGCGATGGCCTCCAGGATATCGACGAAGATCCCCTGAGGTTGTCCGGAAGGGGTTGTGGAGAGCTTGGGCTCATTGTCATAGACGCCGACGCGCACTTGTCGTCCCTCGGCGTGCGCCACCAGCGGCAACAGGAGCACAAGCCAGACTGCGGCGAGAAGACCACCGACCGCTTCCCGCCCGAATGCCATGCCCATGGAGGTCGCGGTGCTCCTCAGATTTCCCCGGTCGCACCGTTGCCGCCTGCCTGTAGGGGGCTTGCTCACTTTGTGTCACCTATCCTGCACATGGCCGGCCAAACCGACCACCATCGGCCTGCGGCCTGTGACGCGAGGGTGCGCGCCCACAAACTCATCACTAACATCACTTCGACACTGCGCCCTTGAGACCTCTGTAGCATGTGCACTGAGCCGGGCCAGATGCCGGGCCGAGGTTGTTCTACCCAGGGAGGCGAACTGCCTGCCCATGCCCGCGAGCCCTGCCCCGTCAGCGGGCCACGCGGCTCGTCGGTCACCGATCTGAGGCGTCATACGGAGGTTGTCCTCATGCGAAGCGTAGTGGTCGGAGCCCTTGCCGTGCCGGCTTTGGCGCTGTCGGTCCTGGCCGCATCGCCGCCGGCGGGTGAGCTGCCCTACGGTGTGGCTCAAGCCCCCTGGCCGCAGGAGCTGGGCAACCATCGCATCCGGCTCCGGGTCGGCGAGAGTGCCGACGCCGTCAGGGTGCACATCCCCTGGCGACGCCGGGACCTCTCACCACAGGAGAAGGCGATGCTGGTCTACGCGGCCGACGGGAGGCAGGTGGCCAATGTCGCCCTGCTCGACGTCAACCGTGAGTACGGCGACATCGCTTTCGGCCCGGTGCCCGCACCGGGCGAGTATCTGCTGTATACCATGCCCTACACCGTCTCCGGCGGGGCGGCGGACTACAGGCTGCAGTACGCGGCGCCCATCGCCCCCGACCCGCAATGGCTGCAGCGCAACGGGCTGCAATCCGGCGGGCAGCCGCGGGACCTTCCCTCGGCGCGGGCGCTGGAGATACAGGCCCGCAGCGACTTCCATCGTTTCGACCCGATGGAGGTCATCGCCACAGGGCACGAGACCGTAGAGCTACTGGCGGCGCACTCGGACGCCCCCTATCTTCTGTTCCCCGAGGATCGGCGCTTCCCCATTCGCATGCAGGACGATCTGCCGCTTCGATGGATCTCTGGCGGCCCGGGCGGCGAGTTCAGTGGTGAGGCGGCGCGGGGCGAGTTCTATGTGCTGCAGATTGGTGTCTGGGCGGCGAGAGAGCCGCTGGAGATCCCCTCCGTGGCCGCCGGGCCGCTTGTCGCGGAGGGCGGAGCCGTCCTCAATGGGCCGGTAGCGCTCAACTTCGGGGGTACGGACTGGCTGGGACGGTCCTTCTCCAGGCCGGTCAGCGTGCCCGAGGGCAAGGTGCAGGCCCTGTGGTTCGGTGTGCAGGTCCCGTCCGAGGCCGAGCCCGGCGAGTACAGGGGCACCATTACGGTTCAGCCCCGGGACGCACCGGAGCGGAGTGTGGCGCTACGCCTGCGGGTGACGGACGAGGTCCTGGCGGATGGGGGCGAGGGCGATCTATGGCGACTGGAGCGGCTCAGGTGGCTGAACTCCACCATCGGGCTCGATGATGAGGTCACGGCTCCGTACACACCGTTGACGGTGGACGGCCGGACAGTAGGCTGCCTGGGACGACAGGTGCGCTTTTCCGACTCTGGGCTTCCCGACGGCATCCGCAGTGGAGACAGGGAGATTCTGGCGCGGCCGGTAGCCATGGTCGTCGAGACCGCGACAGGCTCCGTCGACTGGCATCCGGGGGAGCCCCGGGTGACCGGGACGAGCCCGGGCACGGTGGAGTGGGAGGGCCACGGCTCCGCGGGGCCGCTGGGGCTGAAATGCGCCGCCAAGATGGGCTATGACGGGTATCTCAATTACACCGTGACGGTCAAAGCCGCTGAGCAGACCTCGGTACGAGACATCCGCCTGGAGCTGCCGCTGCGTCGCGAGGTGGCCAAGTACCTGATGGGCATGGGGCGCAAGGGCGGCCTGCGGCCGGAAGCGTGGGAATGGAAGTGGGACGCCGGGCGCGCGAACAATATGGTCTGGTTGGGTGACTTCGACGCCGGAGTTCAGTGCAAGCTCAAGGGGCCGCAGGATACCTGGGACATCTACAATCTCGTGGCCGGTATCCCGGCCTCCTGGGGTAACGGCGGCAGGGGCGGGGCCGCGCTCACCGAGGAGGGAGACACCGTCCTACTCCGGGCCTATACCGGCGAGCGCACCCTGGCCGCCGGTGAGGAGCTGCAGCTCCGTTTCGGCCTGCTCATCACTCCCGTCAAGCCCCTCGACCCGGCCCATTTCTCCCAGCGCTACTACCACCTGGGCCCCAACCCCATCGAGGACGTCCTGAAGTGCGAGGCCAACATCATCAACATCCACCACGGGTATGAGATCAACCCCAATATCAACTACCCGTTTCTGCATACCGACACGCTGGGGGCCTACATCGCCGCCGCCCACGAGCGCGATGTGAAGGTGAAGATCTACTACACCGTCCGGGAGCTCAGCACCTACCTGCCGGAGCTGTTCGCCCTGCGTAGCCTGGGGACCGAGGTGTTCACAGACGGCGGGGGAGGCGGCTCCTCGTGGCTGCACGAGCACCTGGTGTCCCACTACGCTCCCGCCTGGCACCACATCTTCGCCGACGGCGAGGTGGACGGCGCCATTGCCACCACCGGGCTCTCACGCTGGCACAACTACTACCTGGAGGGCCTTCGGTGGCTCATTGAGAACGTGGGCATCGACGGGCTATACCTGGACGGTATCGGGTACGACCGGGAGGTCATGCGCCGGGTGCGCAAGGTGATGGATCGCGCCCGTCCCGGCTGCCTCATCGATTTTCACTCCGGCAACGAGTTCCCGTACCATGATCTGCGTGTCAGCCCGGCCAACAAGTACATGGAGCACTTCGCCTACATCGACAGTCTCTGGTTCGGCGAGGGCTACGACTACAACGAAAGCCCCGATTACTGGCTGGTGGAGGTCTCCGGCATCCCCTTCGGCCTCTACGGCGAGATGCTGCAGGGAAACGGCAACCCTTGGCGGGGCATGGTGTACGGCATGACCGCCCGTTACTACAGCGGAGCCGACCCCAAGCACATCTGGCGGGTGTGGGATGAGTTCGGGATCGCCGACGCGCGGATGGCGGGGTCCTGGGACCCGGACTGTCCGGTGCGGGCGGAGCGTGAGGACATCCTGGCCACGGCGTACTGCAGGCCGCGCAAGACGCTGATCGCGGCGGCGAGCTGGGCCGAGAAGCCCGTGAAATGCAGACTGGTTCTTGATTGGGAGAAGCTGGGCCTCGATCCGCAGAAGACGACGCTCTATGCTCCGGAGATCCCCGGCTTCCAGCCGGCGCGGCTGTTTGCGCCCGGTGATGCGCTTCCCTTCTCGCCGGGACGCGGTTGGCTCTTGATCGCGGACGAAGAGCAGCACGAGGCGCCGACGCAGGTAGACGCGCACCAGGGCAAGACGGTACTCTTGGAGGAGCACTTCGAGGGCGATCGTCTGGGCGAACCGTGGACGGTCTCGGTCTCAGAGCATCCCGGCAATGCCCTGGCGATGGACGACGGTGCGCTGCGGATCACTGCCGCGGCGAATACGTGCGCCTTCGCCGAGCGAGCGCTGCCGGAGGGCGCCCGGCTGGTGGAGTGTCGGCTGTACTCCGGCTCCGACGGTGGTGTCTCGTGGGGCACGGGGATGGCTCTCGTCTGGCCCGATGGCTTCCTGCGCCTCAATGTTAGCGCCTTCGGCAACTTCCAGGCGGTGAACGGGAGCAGTGAGGCCTTCGCCGGTTCCAGTCAGCCTGACACCTGGTACTACCTGCGGGTGCGCCTGGAGGACGACTTAGTCTACGCCGAGGCCTCCGAGGACGGCGAGCTGTGGGATACGATCCGCACCTTCCCGCGCAGCCGGTATCCCGGCTCCCCCGTTGCGCTGCGCCTGGGCAAGATGAGCCCGCAGGGCCTGTGCCGAGACTACGAGCGGCCCGCTGAGATGGGGGAGAGTGCTATCACGGATGTAGCAGTGTGGGGCCAGGAGTGAGGCGCCGGTTGCTGGTGGGGCGGGCTTTCCAGCTCGACGCCGTTGGGCCGTCCGCCGTTGTGTCGTTGTTCGTTGCCGTGGATGGTCGCGGCGCACAACGACCCGATGGGCTTTCGCCCATCGCTAGATGGCGCCGCTGCGCGGCGCCGGTGGCCCTGACGGGCCCACGGCGAGCGGCTAACGGCTGGCGGGCCTAGTGTGCAGCCGAACCGCACACCCGGCCCAGCCGTGCCGTCCGCCGTTGTAGGTCGAGCTTCCAGCTCGACGCCGTTGGGCCGTCCGCCGTTGTGTCGTTGTTCGTTGCCGTGGATGGTCGCGGCGCACAACGACCCGATGGGCTTT
>CAYRFY010000463.1:0-6712 GCA_964423635.1 uncultured Armatimonadia bacterium
CCACCTCGTACACCACCGCCTGGTACGGCGCCAGGCGGATCGGCTGCTCGAAGACCGGCGGCAGGGTGCTCGTGGCGCCCGGGCCGTCCTCGGTGCGCTCCTGCACCGTCACTTGTTCCCCCTCGAGGCCGTACGCCGCCGCGTCGAACTGTAGCGTCGCCTCCAGGGGCTCTCCCAGGACGTTGACAAAGATCAGAGCCAGCTTGCCCTCTGCCGAGCGCCATGCCCCGCGCTGCAGGGCCGTGTCGGTGATGATGCCGCCCTTGCGCCAGCCCCAGTCGGCGCTGAGCTGTGGGATATCGCCCTCCACCACCGGCGGCCTTGCCATCTCGCCCCAGGACAGATAGGGCAAGAGCGCATGGCGCAGTCTGGCCAGTCTGCGCAGGAATGGCCCCAGCAGCTCCTTGTCCTCCAGCACCATCCTCGGATTCAGCCAGCCGATCTGCTCGCCGTACACCAAAGACTGGGCCGCCTTCATCAAGGACCCCGTCTTGTCCGCCCGGTAGGCCCGTGAGAAGATCTGCACATGCCCGCCGTACACCGCGGCGAACAGCGGAATCTGGCCCTGCTCCTGGAAGTGCCAGCTCAGGTATCCATCCATCCACTTGCAGTACGACTCGGCATTGCATTCGGTGGTGATCATCTTGCCCTCGGGCAGGCGGTCTTGTAGCGATTGGAGCATGGGCCAGTAGCCGTCAGTCGTCCACCAGTGGCCGCCGCCCAGAGGGTGACCGTGGCTCTTGTCGTGGCACAGCCGGGGTGCGGCGGCGCCGATCTGGTCGATGTAGACCCCATCCACGTTGTTCTGTGGCCCCACCAGCCGCAGGACGATTTCCTGCACCTTGTCCTGCCACAGCTTCTGGGTGGGGCACATGGGCACCAGTTCCTGCTTGGAGCCGTAGATCTCGATGTAGGGCTCTCCCTGCTCGCTCTTGGTGGCCGCGGGCAGTGCCACAGTGGGGAAGTCCTCGGTGTCCTTGTCCCACAGCCGGCCGTTGATGTACGGCATCACCCGCACACCGGCGTCCTGCAGGGTCTTGACCCCCTCGACGAAGCCCTCCTTGACGGGGAAGTAGTGCGGATAGTCGTCATCGAAGGGAATCTGGTGCCAACTGTACCAGTGCAGGGCGGTGGGGACTCCCATGTAGTCGGCGAAGTCCAGGCAGGGTTGCACGACGGCGTCCGGGCCGCCACTGGAAAGCGCCCAGATACAGACCTCCTTCATCCACTGCGGGGTGTCGGGCCTGCTCTCCTGCTCACCGGTGGGCCACCAGGCGGCCTCCGCCCGGGCCCAGGCCTTGTAGATTGCCGCCGCATCGAACCAGTCACCGTCGTAGAGCTGCAGGACGCAGTCGCCCGGGTGCTCGAAGCCCGCTCCCGGCACTCCGGCGTCCGGCGCGGCCCAGCAGAGCTCCGCCCCCAGGCCCCCCTCGGCCGGCCGCATGTCGATGACCTTCGTGCTCGCAAGAGGGTCGTGGGCCGCGAAGTACACGCCGCCCCGATCATCGTAGTACCCCAGAAGCTGCATGGAGCACCAGCCGCTGGGGTAGGTGCCGCGGAAGGGGCTCATCGTCGCCACCGGGTCGCGCGACAGCACTCCCGAGCCATTGGGCACGAGGGCATAGTCCCCGCCGCCGGGCAGGCGTCGGAAGCGCACTGTGGGGAAGGCCACGTTCCGCAGTCCCCACGGACCACTGTCTCCTGAGACGTTGATGTGCCACAGGCTCCTTTGCCCCTCCAGCCGCACCGTCACCGTTACGCGGAGCTCCTCCAGGCCCGGGGCGGCGGGCCCTCTCATCCGGATCGTCGCGGCGGTGGGGTTCCCGTTCTGCGCGCCCGAGCTCTCGATGCTCGTCTCCGCCCACTTGCCGGACGATAACACCTTGCTCTGCTTGCCCTCGGCGTCCACAAGCTCCAGGCGGAACAGACCGCCGCCCTCTGTGGGTGCGAGGTACTCTCGGCCGTGGCGGAAGTC
Source organism: uncultured Armatimonadia bacterium (assembly GCA_964423635.1). Classification (GTDB taxonomy): domain Bacteria; phylum Armatimonadota; class Zipacnadia; order Zipacnadales; family JABUFB01; genus CAYRFY01. The sequence continues at coordinate 1,976 of CAYRFY010000463.1, forward strand.
AAACAGGCTGCCGGCGCTCACGCCACCCTCCGAGTCCAGCAACAGACCGAGACCCATGTCGGCACTCTGGAGGGCATGCAGCGTCACTCCGGGCCGGAGAACAGAGGCCAGCTCAGGCAGGGAGACCGGCCCGTCGGCGGCGACCGTCGCGGCCAGGGCCTCCAGGGCCTGTCGCGAAGCGCCGGCGTAGCCGGGGAGGGCCTGACCCCTCTCGGCCAGTCCCAGTGCCCACAGATAGCCGTCGCGCCGAGCGCCGGCGGGGAGCTGTTCGATACGTCCGCGCAGCGCCGCCGCCGCTTCAGCGACCGCCGGCACCGAGACGCCGGCCGCGGGCCGCGAGGACACGCCGGCCGCCAACTGCGAGAACTGCTGCGATGAGCCCTTATCGCCGGAGGCATAGAGCACCGCCTCCATCTCGCGGCTCTCCGTCGTCCACCCCTCCCACGGGCCGTGCAGGTAGGTGCCGTAACCGCCGCGACCGTCGTAGATGCGGGCGCCGGAGCAGTACAGCCCCAGCGTATTGTCGCCATCTACCAGCGCCGCCCACTTGCCCGAGAAGGTCTTCTCCGAAGCCGTGAGGTCCGCGGGCTCCGGGCTCTCCGAGGTGATGAAGCGCCCGAAGTCCTCGCCGGGGAAGTTGATCTCGACGAAGTGCAGCTCCGGCCACTCGAAGGCCTCCTGCTGCCCTATGCGGGCCCGGATACCGATGAGCGGGGAGCCGGGGTAATACGAAAAGTCGTAGACCGCCGCGGGGTTTGTCTCCGGGTGCCTGTCGGCGGTGCCGTAGCCAAGGCGCACTCGGACCACGGTGCGCACCGGACCGCGCGCCAGCAGCTCCACCTGCGGCTCCGGCCAGTCGCGCAGGTAGAAACCCCTGAGGGTCTTTTCGTAGACCCGATCGTTCCAGCCAAACTCGGTGAACCTCTTGCCCGAGGGCTGGAACACGATGCTGCCGGGCAATCCCCCCTGGACCTGCGGGTCGTGCACGATCTCATGGTACGGGCCGGTGACGGTGATCCTCCCCTCCTCCTGCGCCACTCTCACCCCGGGAGCGAACACCTCTCCCGGCCCGGGTGGCGTCGGGCCGGCCAGGTAGACCCGCACCCGCGCGTCGCCCTCTAGCTCCGGCGGGAGGACGAAGCTCAGCGTCCCGCGGCCGTTGCCCTTCGGTGCCGGGTCGAATTGGGTGAGCAGAAACGTCAGTTCTTCGCCCTGCTCCAGGAAGCAGACGGGCGGCGTCTGGTCCTGGGGCGCGATGCCCAGCGCCGCGGCCAGATCGCCCAGGTCAACCTCCGCCGAGGGCGGCAGCAGCAGCTCTCCCACGTCTGCCAACTGCACCAGGGCATAGCGGCCCTCCTCCTGGGCGCAGGCGGGAAGGCCCGGGCACAGCGCCAAGAGCAAAAGCAGCACGGTTAGCTCGGGCCTGCGCCAACCCGCGCACGTCGGGCTCTGCCGCCCGACTCTCGCGTGGGTCGGGCTTGCCAGCCCGACTCGGCCGTCGGATAGGCTGCGGTATTCGAGCATGGCTGATCTCCTTGTGTCAGTCTCCACTCTCCCCGGCCGGGAAGCGCGCCCGGGGATGGGCGTCCCGGTACACCTCCCTCAGATGCCCGGCAGAGACATGGGTGTAGATCTCGGTGGTGGCTAAGGACTCGTGCCCCAGCAGTTCCTGGATCACGCGCAGATCGGCGCCGCCCTCGAGAAGGTGTGTCGCGAAGGCATGACGGAGAGTGTGGGGCGAGGTTGCGCGGGGTACCCCCGCCTGGGGCAGGTAGCTCTTAAGAATCTGGTGGAACCGGACTCGAGTCATGGGTCTGCCCAGCCGCGTGAGAAACAGCCCCTCCTCGGCGGGATCGCGAAGCAACTGCCCGCGCGATTGCTCCATGTACCGGGTCACGAGGCGGAGCGCCGGCCGTGCCACGGGAACCACACGGTCCTTATTCCCCTTGCCCCGCACCCGAACCGTGCCACGCTCGAAGTCCACCTGATGCACCCGGAGGCTCACCAGCTCGGAGACCCGCAGGCCGGTGGCATACATGAAGGTCAGCATGGCCGCATCCCGCAGACCTTCGACAGTCTCGCGATCCGGAGCGGACAAGAGCGCCAGGCACTGGTCGACACTGAGGATCTTGGGGAGGGGACGGGCCGGCCGTGGCGACTGCAGGTTGGCCGTGGGATCGCTCTTGGTGACACCCTCGAAGACCAGGTACTTGTGCAGCCTGCGCACGGCCGTGAGCTTGCGCTCGATGGTGCTGCGCTTGAGCCCAAGCTTCGTCCCCAGGCTCTCCAGATAGGCGCGGGCGTGCTCTCGAGTGGCCTGGGTGAAATCGCTACAGCCCTGGCCGCTGAGATAGTGGGCGTATTGCTCCAGGTCCCGGGTGTAGGCCGCAACGGTGTTGTCCGCCAGTTGCCGCTCCACCACCAGGTGATCGGCGAACAGGTCGATCTGGTCCAGGAAGCCCTTGAGGTAGCTCACCGCTATCGCTCATCCAGCGCCTGCTGGAGTGCCTCCTCCTCCTCGGGCATCAGATCGTGAAGCGCCTTGCCGTTGAGTATTCCGCGCACGAACACCCGGCACTGCTCCAGGGTGTAGTTGGAGGTGATCATCAGGCCGTTGTCGCGGCCGTCCAGGAGGCAGAGAGCGAAACTGAGCTCCCCCCGAATCGCGTCGTTGAGGTCGAAGCGCACCAGGCCCACACGGCGGATGGACCTGGCCACCACGCGGTCCAGCTCCGCAACCTGGACCTGCAACTGTCCCATGTTGCGGGAGGTGGTCTCGAGCTGGGCGAAGATCGAGGCCAAAGCCTCCTCGGCCTCCTTGCCCTTCACCCGCTGCGCCAGCCCGCGGATGTCGGGAGTCACCTCCGCCAGGCGCCGGTAAGCCGCCCGCACCTGCCACAGGCAGAAGACCGATCCCGCCAGAGCGAGGCCGGAGGCAACCAGTGCGATGATGACCAGTGGATCCATGCGCCCCTCCGGGGGAGTCGGCGAGTCACGAGTCAACGTCAACGGTCCCGCAGGGCGGGAGCTACGGCGATGGCGTCCGGCGCTAGAAGTCCTCCTGGTTCCTCAGGCGCCGGATGGCGCGGCGATCCATGGTGATCACCACACCCTCGGAGATCTCCAGCTCAATCGTCTTCTCGCTGACTCGCTTGACCGTACCAATGATCCCACCCACGGTGACTACCTCGTCGCCGGGGACGACGGCCGTCACCAACTCCTGATGCTTCTTCTGTCGCTGCTGGGTAGGACGGATGACAACGAACCAAAACAGCGCCAGCATCGTGGCGGCGAAGACCGCCGGTGCTGCCAGTTGCTGCCAGTTCTCCATGAATGCACCTCGTATCGGGCTGCCGGAATCACGCGGCCGGCGTCGCGCTCCGGGGGCGATTGTCTGTGCACCGTCACCGCAGGCCGCAGAGATACCGGGCCCCGGGGCCCGCTCCGCTGCCGCCACGCGGCCGTTCGTATCGGCCTCCGCCGTTCCTCCACCCCGCAATTGCGTCCCCTCAGGGCTCCACAACCGCCTTGACCACCTCGTCCTTGTTCTCATCCACCCAGGCCATGGCCTCGGGAACCTCGTCCAGCTTGAAGCGATGAGTCACCAGGGCCTTGGTGTCCACCACCCCCGCGCCGATCATGTCCAGGGAGGCCGGATAGCAGTTGGCGTAGCGGAATAGGCCGGAGACGGAGAGCTCGCGCTCCACCATGCGCTGGATGGGTATCTGCGGCATCTCGGCCATGAAGTTGCCCACGAGCTGGACCATGCCGCCCTGCTTGACGATCTCCACGGCGTCGTGCACCGCCGGGATGGTTCCCGAGCACTCCAGGACCACGTCCACTCCGCGGCCGCCGGTGTACTCGGCGATGGCCTGGCGGATGTCTTGCTCGGCGAGGTTCACGGTCTTCCAGGCTCCCAGGCGCTTGGCCGCTTCCAGCCGGGACGGGACCATGTCGCTGACGATGACCCTTGTGGCCCCATTGGCCCTGGCCGCCTGCAGCGCGCAGAGCCCGATGGGACCGGAGCCGCTGACGGCCACCCAGTCGCCTCCGCGCACCCCGGCGCGGCGGGCGGCGTGGAGGCCCACCGAGAACGGCTCGACCATCGCCGCCTCCTCCTGCGACACGTCCTGCGGCACCTTGAACAGGAAATCCGCGGGCCATGCCAGGTACTCGGCGAAGGCGCCGTGGTAGGGCGGGGCGGCGAGGAACACCACGTCCTTGCACAGGTTGTACCGCCCGCTCTTGCAGAACTCGCACTTGCGGCAGGTCCAGCCCGGCTCGATGGCGACCCGGTCACCCTCCTGCAGGTGCTTGACGTCCGCCCCCACCTCGACGAGGGTCCCGGCGGCCTCATGCCCCAGCACCAGGGGCTCTTCGACCACGAACTGGCCGATCTTCATGTGCCGGAAGAAGTGGATGTCAGATCCACAGATGCCGCAGGAATCGATCTTGATCAGGCAGTAGTCCGGCCCGCACAACTCGGGCCTGGCAATCTCCTGCACACGGATATCGTTGATGCCGTGCAGCACGGCGGCTTTCATCATGGCGCCCATCGGCAATCGCCCCCAGAAGACGGGTTAGGAAGGCTCAGCAGATGCCCATTTCGGCGCAGTGGCAGGCGATACCTGCCGACCGGGGGCGTGTCCCAGAGGTGCGGCCGAAGACCCCGCCTGCGCCGGGAATGCCATCCTGGGAGCGTCCGCTCCCGGCAAGAGCAGCTCGAGGAACCTCCCG
>CAYRFY010000464.1:0-220 GCA_964423635.1 uncultured Armatimonadia bacterium
TCCGTCCCCGCGATCATCTCGTCCACACCGTCTCCGTCCACATCCGCCGCCCCGCCCACCGTCGAGGCCCGCACGCTCTCGTACGTCCACAGCAGCTTGCCCCCCGCGTCCAGCGCATAGTAGCGCCAGCTATCCGCCCCCACGATCACGATCTGCCTGCCGTCGCCGTCCTTGGCCCCGAACACGGTCCGCACGTGCGGAGCCTGGTGGTACTGGCCCA
>CAYRFY010000464.1:235-6702 GCA_964423635.1 uncultured Armatimonadia bacterium
TGCGTATCCAGGGCCGTCACGGCCCCTCCCATGCTCCCCGCGATCACCGACCGCTTGCCGTCTCCGGCCAAGTCCACCGTGGCCACCGTGTTCACGGCTCCAGGGGTCTCGTAGTCCCACAGCTTCTCGCCTGTGATACTGAGCGCGTACACCTTCCCGTTCGAAGCCCCGGCGAGGATCTCGTCGCCGCCGTCGCCGTCGAGGTCATCCATGCACAGGGCATCGAAGGTGTGCACCGGCACCCCGCGCGCCCTCCGGGTGGCGTAGTCGATCTCCAGGCCCTCCCGGTTCCCCCACACCTCCAGCTCGGCAAGGTATATCGCCGTCCCCGGCCGCGGCGTCAGCTCCAGCCGTAGCGACCCGGCCTTCACGCTCAGGTCGCCAAACTCGTACGTCTGCGGACCGTACCCCGGAGCACCCCAGTTGCCGTGAACTCCGTCGTCCGAGAAGTCCACGACCTGCCGCGCATCCCCGGCGAACTCGTCATTGGAGGCCGCAGCGCGCACTTCGCCCACCTGGAACAACTTGTTCTTGCTGGAAGCCGTGGCAAACCAGGCCTTGAGCACGATCCGCTTGATCTCGTATTCATTGTCGAAGCCCAGATTCAGCGTGACCGTCTGATCCTCCGCCCACATGCAGCCCCCCTCGGTGGAGAGCAGGTCGCCATCCACGAGGTTGTCGACGGTGTTCATCCCCGGCGTTAGTGAGAAGACATTACCCTCCAAAGGCTCCGGCGTCGCCGTCAGCCCCAGCCCCGCGTCTACGGCCTCGAAAGCCCGTGTGTTGTTGCTCAGCAGATAGGCGTCCAGCTTCTCCTGATAGCGCCACACAGTCTCCAGGGCCGCCGGGGCCTCAATCCCGGCGGCCTGCGGCCGCGGAACCGCTGGCCCCTGCTCGCCCATGGCGCGATTCGCCGCCGCGATCGGGGCGGGCTGGTACGTCGGCGTCTCGTACGCCATCGCCGGCGTCTCCGCCGTCGTGAGTCGCGCCGGCAGCACGATCTGCGACTGCCCGGTCTGTAGCCCGATCTGCGCGTCGAAGTCCTCCGCTCGCGAATCCAGCGGTCCGAAGCCCTCGGTGGAGGAGGCCCCCACCAGGCACAGCAGCTCCGGTGTGACCACCGAAGCCTCGGCGGACGCCGTGAACTGCCCGCCCTCCACCGCGTACCGGTGCCGCACCCCGCCGACTCCGGCCACTACCGGCTCCTTCAGACCCTCGATGTACACCATGTTGTCCACCGGCTGCCGCAGCGAAGGCGTGATCTCCTCCTCGCCGGAGGCATGCAGCAGCGAGAACATCACCGTGCGCTCGCCGGCCTTGAGAGTCACATCCCGAATCGCCCGGAAGACCCGGACCACGGGCTCCTCAATGAACGGATACGCCTTCCAGTTCACCCCGGTCTTGGGGTCATCATCCAAAGTCAGGCGGCAGTCCGGGCTCACGGTGATCGAGGCATGCTGCCCGTCCTGGGTGATGCTAAGCCCGCCCGCCGTGAGCTTCGCCTCCCCCACCGTGTTCCACACCACCCGGAAGCTGTAGTCCCCATCCTCCCTGGCCACCATCTCATCGGCCACCAGGAAGAAGTCGCCCTTGAGCCACTGGATGTGCCGGCGCCAGTCCACGCCGGCATAGTCTCGATAGGTAGTGGTGCCGGCCCCGAACCGCGGCAGGTCCACGAAGTGCTCCAGCTCCACGAAGTCCGGGATCGGTGCGGACTGTCCGTCCCTGAAGATCAGAACCCCATTGTGGTACTTGGGCAGGGAGAGGATGTAGTCCGCGTCGGCCAGCCAGATTCGCCCGTTCTCGCTCCAGCGCGAGATCGAGTTCCCGTCCAGGTGCTTGTGACCCCCATTGCTCAGGCCGTCCAGCAGCAGGTACTGGTCCTGCGGGTCGAAGCCGTCGCGGAACACCACCTTGTCCACGGCGTGCTCCTGCGCCACCCGCTCCGGGCCGCCGAAGCTGTGATAGTACAGCGGGTCCAGCGGCCAGGCGATGGAGCCCACCAGATCCTCCATCGGCTGCCCCTCCATCGTTACCGTGAACTCCCCGATCGTAGCCCGGCCGCTGACCTGCTTCTTCTTCTCCAGTGCCCAGGCGTACCGCGGGTCTCGATAGTTCCACAGCGCCCCGGCCAGGAAGGGCATCTCGCTCCACCAGCCGGTGAAGGCCCCCGTGTCGCCGTAGGTCACCTGGTAGCCCAGATTGTCCATGCACAGCACCGCGAAATCCGCGCAGCGCCGGGCATTGCCGTTGTCAAAGAACGTGAAGTCCGGCTTGGCCAGGGAGTAGAGCATCGTGTGGTACAGGGTGAGCCACTGGTACCCATTGCAGTCCTCGTGCGGCTTGAAGGCCCGCACCTGCAGCTCGAACAGCAGATCGGCGATCTGCACCCAACGCTCCGCCTCCGCCGCCCCGTAGGACTTGCCGAAATAGTCCCCGGCGTACAGAAGCCCCAGCGCCGGAAAGGTCTGGTGGTTGTGGCGGACGTGCTCGGTGCCGATGGGCCCCGAGGCCTCCCCCAGAGCCGTGTCCGACACCCACTGGAAGAGAATCTTGGCCGTCTGCAGTTGCTCCTCCGCCGTGATGGCCGGGCTCTCTTCCACATCGTCCCATGCCGGGATGACCTTGTGGATCATGAAGTCCGAATCCATGCCCCACGGCCCGCCGAAGGTGGTGGGCCCCGAATCGTGGTACTCCTTGGCCCGCTGCACCAGCCAGACGAAGGCCCGGGCATAGCCGTCCTTGCGACTGAGCGCGTAATGCTCGCCCACCGAGGCGATGGTGCCAAACAGCCCGGTATGGGCGCCGGTCTCCAGGGAACGCTCGGCGCCCTCCTGGATCCGCTGCAGATAGTCCTCGCCCGGCTCGGTGGTAAGCCGCGAGCCGTAGATCTCCGCCGCGCGCCCGGTGAGCTTCACATCGAAGATCGGTGGAACCAACCCGGACGCCGGAACCGCCGCCAGGAGCTTCTCCACCCCCAGGCGACAACCGGCGACGGTGCCGGCACCCACCAAAAGCACGTTCTTCCCGTTCCCCCACGGGTCGTGAATCGACTGCACCACGGCGCCGTCGCCGCCGGGGTAGAAGTCATCCACGTACGTGAGCCGGTGGGAGTACAGGTACAGAAGGCGCCGGTTACTGGCCACCGAGCCCAGAGCGATGAGCTGCGAGCTCTTCAGCTCCTCGTCGGTCACGTCCGAGGCGGTCCTCACCGGGAACTCGGCCCCCGTCTTCTCCCTCAGCCCCGCGGCCAGCTCCCCCGCCACCCCGCGCCACTGTTCCCCCTCGGGGCACAGGATCACGGCATCCGCCTTGCCCTCCCGCAAGAGCGGCGTGTCCGGATGGCGTTGGCGCACCTTGGCCGTGTCCTCGAAAGCCACGATGTCCGAGGCCACCAGGCGCACGTTGTCCAGATAGATATCGTAGGGCGCCCCCTTCTGCCGGGTGCCGATGATGAACTCGAGGCTCACCACGCCGTCGCGCCGGTCGCTGTCGATCACCGTGTTCTCCCACGAGAATGGAGGGAAGGTCAGCCCGGGCACCAGCTCCACCGAGTTCTTTCCTCCCCGGATCGGCCGGCTCCACGACATCCAGCTCAGCACCGTCTTGCCCCCATCGTCATACCCCCGCACATACAGGGCCTGGGTGCTCTCCGGATGCGAGGTCCACGCATCGAAGGCCAGCGCCCGATCCTTGAAATCGATGGGCGCGGGCAGCGCCAGCTTGACACTCAGATAGCTGCTACCCGTGGCGTCCGCGGGGGCAACGCCCTGCAGATGAACGCTGCCGGTGCCCTCGGAGATGAACCGCGGGTCTGTGTTCACAGCAAGCTCGCTGCCGGGCAGCTTGGAGCTCCACCCGACCATGCTCGCACCGTCCAGAGATTCGAAGCCGCCCAGCAACACCGCCTCCTCCTGGCCGGCGGCGGGGATGACAAAGAGGCACGCAAGAGCAGACAACAGACAGACACGCATGAGAAGCCCCCCTACAGGTCGGATAGGTTCTAGTTCGCCCGACCGACGAGCTTGGCCTTTGTCCCGGGCACGCGACAGGGAGAGACGGTGGGCCGGTACCTGATGCGATGGGCTTTCGCCCACCGCTAGAGGACGCCGCTGCGCGGCGCCGGGCGGTCCTGCGGACCTGACCGCAAACGGCAATGGCACGGGGCGCGCTGCCGTCTGTAGGGCGGGGGCCTGTACCCCGCCGCGGTGGCCTGCACCGGCTGCGATGGGCTTTCGCCCACCGCTAGAGGACGCCGCTGCGCGGCGCCGGGCGGTCCTGCGGACCTGACCGCAAACGGCAATGGCACGGGGCGCGCTGCCGTCTGTAGGGCGGGGGCCTGTACCCCGCCGCGGTGGCCTGCACCGGCTGCGATGGGCTTTCGCCCACCGCTAGAAGACGCCGCTGCGCGGCGCCGGGCGGTCCTGCGGACCTGACGGCAAACGGCCGAAGGCAACGGCTGCGCCGACTCGCAGGGCTCCCACCGTTCCGCGCCACTCGCCACTCGCCACGGCCGTTCCGCGCCGTTTTCTTGCAGCCGCCCCGGTGCGGGGCTATAATGTCTTCTTGGGTTTGGTACGGCCGCAGGCCCGCAGCTTGGCCGCGGCCCCTGGCGCGATACCTGCTTGAGGAGATTGACTGTGCGCAAACCGGCGATGCTGGCGCTGGAAGACGGGGTGGTCTTTGAGGGCTATGCCTTCGGTGCCGAAGGTGAGAACCACGGCGAGGTCGTTTTCAATACTGGACTCACAGGCTACCAGGAGGTCCTCACCGATCCCTCCTATCGTGGCCAGATCGTCACCATGACCTACCCCCAGATCGGCAACTACGGCATAAACCCCGAAGACATGGAATCCTGGCGCCCCTGGGTCGAGGGGTTCGTGGTCAAGGAGGCCTGCGAGTTCCCCAGCAACTGGCGGGCGACCCAGAGCCTGTCCCAGTACCTGCAGGCCCACGGCATCATCGGCATCTGTGGCCTCGACACCCGCATGCTCACCCGCCACCTCCGCACACACGGGGCCAAGATGGGCGTCATCTCCACCGAGGACCTCTGCACGGAAAGCCTCGTGGAGAAGGCCAAGGCGGCCCCGAGCATCGTGAACGTCGACCTGGCCCGTGACGTCACATGCGACCGCATGCGGGAGTGGAGTGCCGAAGGTTATGTGGAGGTCCAGGACGAAGATGCCCACCAGTTGACTCTGGATATCGAGGATCGGCGGCCCGGCTCCGCCCGCCGCCGGCCAGATCGGCAGTTCCGCGTGGTCGTCATCGACCTGGGAGTCAAGCAGAACATCCTCCGCTGCCTGCTCAAGAGCGGCTGCCAGCCCATCGCCGTCCCCGCTCAGACCACGGCGGCGGAGATCGTAGACCTCAATCCCGATGGCGTCGTGGTCTCCAACGGCCCCGGCGACCCGGACCCGATCACCTACGCCATCGCCACAACCCGGGAGCTGGTGGGCAAGGTCCCCCTCTTCGGCATCTGTTTCGGACAGCAGATTCTCGCTCTGGCCCTGGGCGGACGAACCTACAAGCTGAAGTTCGGCCATCGGGGTGGCAACCATCCGGTGAAGAACCTGCGCACCGGGCAGGTGGAGATCACCACCCAGAACCACGGTTTCTGTGTCGACCTGGATTCCCTGGCCGGCACGGGCATGGAGCAGACGCACATCAACCTCAATGACAATACCATCGAGGGCATGCGGCACCGCGAGCTTCCGGTGTTCTCGGTGCAGTACCATCCCGAGGCCGGCCCCGGTCCCCACGATGCCCGCTACCTGTTCGATGAGTTCGTGGCCGACATGGCCGGGTTCCGCGGCAGCTAGACGTTCCGAGAAGCCAAGTCCTGCGCAGACAAAGCAAGTCCCGAGGCCGTCCACCCGCTGTCCGGGGACTCGCCATCGGACCCGTGGCACGCCGCAGGGGGGATTGACACGCCGTCGCCGTCGGTCTGAGGCGACGTTTCGCTAGCTACGTTCCTGGGTGGGCGCCTGTCCCGCCGCGGGCAGGCGAGAATCGTAGCCGCGACCCGACTGCCTGAGCCACGCCCCACAGGCGCCCTGGGGATGCTCGGACGGTCGCGCCGTGTGGCGGACAGGGTGCTACCATGCACACACAAAGAGGCCAAGGTCCCGACCATCGTCCTCCCAGGCTCCGCCGACGCGCGGTGATCTTCGGAGTGCTCCTGTTGGTGTTCGCGACGGTGACCTTCGTGGCCGGGCTGGGTATAGGTGTGACCCAGTCCGGGCTCCCACCGGAGCGTCACCCCTGCCTCCTCGTGCAAAAAGACGACATCCCCGCGATCCGGCAGCGACTGCATCGCACCCCCTACCACCAGTGGCAGCGCCGCCTGGACCAACTGGTAGCGGTCGCCGCGTCCCGAAGCGAGACCCGACGCCGCCCCGGTGTTGAGAAGGCCGCCGACGCCAAGACCCTCGCCTTCGCCTTCCTCCTCACCGGCGACCGCAAGT
>CAYRFY010000465.1:0-6692 GCA_964423635.1 uncultured Armatimonadia bacterium
CGGTACGGCAAAGGCAGCGGGCTGGAAAGCCCGCTCCACCGGTACGGCGACGGCGGTCAACGGCCGGTACGGCAAAGGCAGCGGGCTGGAAAGCCCGCTCCACCGGTACGGCGACGGCGGTCAACGGCCGGTACGGCAAAGGCAGCGGGCTGGAAAGCCCGCTCCACCGGTACGGCGACGGCGGTCAACGGCCGGTACGGCAAAGGCAGCGGGCTGGAAAGCCCGCTCCACCGGTACGGCGACGGCGAGTCAACGGCGGGTACGGCAAAGGCAGCGGGCTGGAAAGCCCGCTTCACCGGCACGGCGACGGCGGTTAGCCGGTCTCGCCCCGGGTGAGCTGCGCCAGGCGGCGATAGGCGGCGCGGAAATCGGGGTACAAGGACTCGGCGAAGGCCGCATAGCGCCTGTAGACCTCGGCCACGGCCCGGTCCGGCTCGTGGCGCCTGCCAATGCGCACCAGAGAGCCGGCGTCCGCCCACTCATCGATGAGCCCGATGGCGATGGCCGCGGCCACAAAGGCTCCGCGCGAAGTGGCCTCCGAAGGGCTTTCACACACCGCCACCGGCCTGTCGTAGATCCCGGCCAGAATCTCCGTCCACACCGCTCCCTCCGCGCCACCGCCGATCGCCCGCATCTGCGTCACCGGCTGGCCCTGCTCCTCAACCACCCGCAGGATGCTGCGCAGTGTGTAGCCGACACCCTCCAGCGTGGCGCGGGCAAGGTCGGCACGCGTGTGGGCCAGCGAGAGGCCGAAATACGCTCCCCGCGCCAGGGGGTCCCAGATCGTCGCCCTCTCCCCCATCAGGTACGGGAGGAACACCAGGCCCCGAGCCCCCGGGGGAGATTGCAGCGCCAATCGGCCAATGAGCTCGTAGCGGCTTTGGCCCTCCACCTGTGCCTGCCGTGTCTCCGCGACGGCGATCTGATCGGCGAACCACTCCAGCGAGCTGCCGGCACACTGCACCGTGCCCAGCGCATTGACCTTCAGCGGGTCCAGATCGCACACATTGAACAGCCTCATCTGCCCATCGATCAGCGGCTCTCGCCGCACCGCCGAGACCCACGAGGTGCCGCCGATGTAGTTGTACGCATCCCCGACGTTCACCGCCCCGGCGCCCACCGTCGCGCAGGAGCCGTCACCGCCGCCGATGACCACGGCGGTGCCCTCGGCAAGCCCGGTCGCGTCCGCGGCCTCGGAGCTCACCCCCCCGATCACGGTGGCCGAGGGGACGATCTCCGGCAACAGGTGGCCGATCGCGACGGCCTCCACGATCCGTTCCGACCACCGCCTGCGGTGCAGGTCGTAGCAGGCGGAGAGTGAAGCATCCGAATGGTCCGTGATCCCCAGACGGCCGGTGAGGCGGAATGCCAGATAGTCCTTGGACTGGAGAATGTACCGCGTCCTTTGATAGACTTCCGGCAACACCTCGCGGAGCCAGAGGATCTTGGGCAGCGGATAGTGGGGGTCCAGCACATTGCCGGTGATCTCGTACAGGCTCCGGGCACCCAGCTCACCGCCCAGCCGTGCGCACTGCGCTTCGCTGCGGGTGTCGGAGTGGATCAGGGAGTTGCCCAGCGGGACGCCGGCGCCGTCCACGGGCAGGCAGCCCATCATGTGACCGCATAGGCCGACGGCGGCCACAGACACCTGTCTGTCGGCCAGCAGCGCCCTTGCAGAGCTCGCCGCGGCCCGCCACCAGTCCTCGGCGCTCTGCTCCGCCCACCCCGGCTGCGGGTAGACGGTCTCATAGCGGCTGAAGGTGGAGGCGACGATCTCGCCCGTCGTGTTAAAGAGCGTGGTTTTCGCTCCGGTGGTGCCCAGGTCGAAGCACAGGATGTGGTCGGTCACTGCAGGCTCGCCTCCCGCGCAGGTCTTCTCCCCTCGGACGGGAAACACCTGCGCGGGAGGTCACAGGTCGCCGACTCGCCAACTCACAGAAGGTTGATTTCCACCTATGCCCGGCGGTACGCTGATTGATCTTTGCCGACACGTTCACACCCGAGAGCCGCTGCGGACCGATCTGGTGTCATGGCGGCCGGAGCGCATCGTGCTCACCAAGGGCTGCGATGCCCGCCCGGATGAGGCCGTCTACTGCGAGCGGATGATCGCCGCCTACCCCGAGGCCCACGTGGTCGATCGGCGGGACATCGCCCACAACCGTGTGCCCATCGAGGGAGCCGATCAGGCGGAGCGGGTCGCGATTGGCAAGGAAACCCTCGTCCTGGGGCGCATCGCCGGGCCGGTATCGCCCAACCACGATCCTGAGACCGCCGCAGGGACGTTGTGCACCAATTACCACGCCGTGCACCCGGCGTGGTTCTGCCACTATGACTGCGTGTTTTGCTACCTCGCCGGCAGCCCCGGGGTGAGCTTTTCGCCCACCGTTCGACTCTTCACCAACCTCCAGGACATTCTCGCGGCCATGAGCCGGACGCTCCAGCGCACCGAAGGGGCCGTGAGCTTCTACGTGGGGAAGGTCCAGGACGGCCTGCAGCTCGACCCCATCGCCCACTACTCCCGGGTGCTGGTGCCCTTTGTGGAAGCGCACGCCAGAGCGCACCTGGTGTTTTTGACCAAGTCCGAGGCGGTGGAAGGCGTGATCGCCGCGGCACGGCCGGCGGAGGCTCGGGGGAGGGTGGCGGCGAGCTGGTCGCTCAATGCCCCGCCGCTGTGCGAGGCCTACGAATGGGGCGCTCCGGGCTTCGCCGCGAGAGTGGCGGCCGCCCGACGCTGCGCCGAAACGGGTCTCGAGGTGCGCCTCATCTTCATGCCCCTGCTGCCGGTGACCGGCTGGCAGGACCTCTACGCCGAAGCGGTGAGAGAGGCCCTGGAACAGGTGAACCCCTCGCGCGTGACACTGGGAGCCATCTGCTCATACCCCTGCGCCCTGTCGCACACCGCATCGCTGCTGGGCGCCGAGAACGTGATGACAACTCTGGCGACTCACAAGCACGGGCGCAGGTTGCGTTTCGCCCCGGAGTTGCGGGTGGAGATGTACCGGCACATGGTGGTCCAGGTGCGGCGGTATGCGCCGGGGGTGCCGGTGAGCCTGTGCCTGGAGTCTGAGGACGTGTGGCGGCGCGCCGGTCTGGACCCGGCGGACTGCCGCTGCAACTGCATCGCCGGGAGCTGTGACCTGCTGCACGGGGTGAGGTGAACGGGTCGGCAGGTGAGGCCGTCCCCGCGCCAAGCGCCACGGCTGTCGCCGCCGTTCCTGTCACCTATCACCGACATCCCGTCACCCGCGGTTCCGCGCCGCGCGCCACGGTCGTCCCCGCCGTTCCCGTCACCTATCACCCGTTTCCCGTCACCTGCCGCTCCCGCCGCTCCGCGTCTCAGCCCGCCTTCCTGTGGCGCAGGCCGTCGAGGGCCACGGCCACCACGATGATGGCGCCGGTGACTACCTCCTGCACCCAGTTGTCCAGCCCCATCTGGGAGCAGCCGGAGCGGATCACGCTCATGATCAGCGCCCCCACCAGACTGCCCAGTACCGAGCCCTCGCCCCCACTGAGGCTCCCGCCGCCGATGACCACGGCGGCGATGACATCCAGCTCCAGCCCTACCGCGGCGGTGGGGTCACCCACGGTGAGGCGCGAAAACATCATCAGCCCGGCGAGACCGAAGAACCCTCCCCCGATGGTGTAGACGGCCAGCTTCACCCGAGACACGGGTACACCGCAGAGGCGCGCGGTCTGTTCGTTGGACCCCACCGCGAAGATGTGCCGGCCCAGTCGGGTATAGCGCAACATCCCGGCGACGACGAGGGCCAGGATCACCACCAGCCACACTCCGGGCGGCACCAGCATGGCCGCGCGCTCCGGGGGCAGTGTGGCCAGCAGCTCGCCCAGCCAGGTGCGGGGCGCATCGATCTTCTGCTCGTGGGCGAGGGCCTTGGCCAGGCCCCGGACGATGAGCATCATCCCCAGGGTGACGATGAAGGGCACCACGTTCAGGCGCGTGATGAAGACGCCGCTGAGCAGGCCGCACAGGAGCCCGGCGGCAATGCCTCCGAGGGCGGCCACGGCGGGGCTTGCCCCGCTGTCTTGCAGCAGCCAGGCGATGGCCACGGTGGCAAGGGCGACGACGGAGCCCACGGAGAGGTCGATGCCGCCGGCGATCATGATGACGGTCATGCCCAGGGCGGCGGCGCCGACGATGGCGGTCTGGCGGGCAATGGTCTCGAGGTTGCCGGGGCTGGAGAAGCTGGGGGGCCCGATGAGGGAGAACAGGAGGTAGATCGCCGCCAGGCCCAGCACCGGCCCCAGGACGTTGGCCCAGCGGGCCACATCGGTCCAGAAACGGGGCGCGGCAGACTGCGCGGCGGTCTTCTCCCTGTGGAGCGGCGTAGGCTGTGTCACAATGCGAACTCCTGGCCGGTGGCTTCGAGCATCAAGCTCTGCTCATCGGTCTGTGTCACCACCCGGGCGGGCCCGAGCCTCCCCCGACACATGACGTGGACCCTGTCACACACCCCCATGAGCTCGGGCAGGTAGCTGCTCACCACCAGGACCGCTTTGGGCTCGCGCCCGCCACCGCCGCCGGCCAGAGCGTCGATGAGCCGGTAGATCTGGGCCTTGCTGGCCACGTCGATGCCGCGGGTGGGCTCGTCGAGCAAGAGCACGTCCACGTCGGAATGCAGGAGGCGGCCGAGCGCGACCTTCTGCTGATTACCTCCGGAGAGGTCCATGACTTTCTGGCGCGGCCCGCTGCAGCGGATGGATAGGGCCTCGATCCAGCGCCGAGTCTCGGTATCCTGCCGCCGCGGCATCACCAGTCCCAGGGGGCCGAAGCCGGTGAGCCTCGAGGCGGTGAGGTTGTCGGCGACGGTGAGCCCCACCGCGAGGCCCTCGTTCTTGCGGTCCTCGCTGAGCAATCCGGCTCCCTGGCGCCAGCGCAGGACGGGGGAGGCGGGCCCGACATAGGCGCCGAGGGTGATCCGGCCGCTGCGGATCGGGTCGAGGCCGAACAGGGCGCGCAATAGCTCCGTGCGTCCGGCTCCCACAAGGCCGGCGATCCCCAGCACCTCGCCCCGATGCAGGGTGAAGCTGGCCGACCGTGGCGCGGCCAATCCGGCAAGGCGGTCCACGGTAAGAATGGCCTGCCCGGCCTGCCGTGGCGAGCGCGGGTACAGGTCGGTGATCTCACGCCCCACCATCAGGGCCACAATGTCCCGAGCGCTGAGGTCCGCGACCCGGCCGTCACCGGCCACGCGTCCGTCGCGCAACACGGTGACGCGGTCGGCGACCTGCCGAACCTCCTCGATGAAGTGGGAGATGTAGATCACGGCATGCCCGCGGTCACGCAGATCGGCGATGACCTCGAACAGGCGCGAGACATCCTGCACCGAGAGGCTGCTGGTGGGCTCGTCGAGGACCAGCACTCGGCAGCCCACCGCCACGGCGCGGGCGATCTCCACCAATTGCTGGGCCGCGGTGGACAGGTCTCCCACCCGTGCGGTGGGAGCGATCTCGGAATGGTGGAGCAACGCCATGGCCTCGGTGGCCCGCCGCCGGACCTCGGAGCGGCGCAAGAGGCCGGCCACCGTCGGCTCGGCTCCCAGCATGATGTTGTCCTCCACGCTCATGTGGGGAGCCAGCGAGAGTTCCTGGTAGATCATGGCCACGCCGGCGGTGCGGGCGTCCAGAGGATTGCGCGGGCGGTACGGGCGGCCGTCGAGGAGCATGGTGCCCTGATCCGGGGCAATGGCTCCCGAAAGCACCTTCATGAGCGTGCTCTTCCCGGCCCCGTTCTCGCCCACCAGGGCGTGCACTTCGCCCGGCAGGACGGAGAAGTCCACACCGTCCAGAGCCGTGGTCGCACCGAAGCGCTTGCCGACCGCCCGCATACGCAGACGGTCGGCCGCCGGTTCCGCAGGTGAAGCGGCCTGTGCCGCCCCCATGCCGGTCGGTGGGTCTACTCTTCCTTCAGCCATTTCTTGTAGTCCGGGGCCAGGAGGGCCTGGATCTTGGGATCGTTCATGTTGTCCTTGGTCGCCAGGGTCTCGCCCGTGGAGATGCGCTTTTCCACCGTCTCACCCTTGAGGTGGGCCACCATCGTCTTGACCCCCAGATAGCCCATGTTCATGGGATCCTGCAGGACGAGGCCTGAGAGCTCGCCCTTGGATAGCGCATCCACAAGTTTCTCGGAGCTATCGAAGCCGATGAAGGTGACCTTCCCGGCGAGTTTGGCGTCCTGAAGCGCGCGGAGCATGCCGAAGGTCGTGGACTCATTGCAGGCGAAGATGCCGTCGATGTCCAGGCCGTCGGCGGTCTTGTACGGGGCCAGGAGATTCTCGCTGGCCTTGTAGGCGGTCTCGGTAGTGGCGCCGCCGTACTGATTGCTGCTGACGACCTCGATCTGTTTGGCCTCTACGACGGCGTCTATGAAGCCCTGCTCGCGCTCGGCGGTGCTGGCCGAGCCCTCGGCATAGCGCAGCATGGCCACCTTGCCCTTGCCCCCGAGCAGCTTGACCATGTGCTCTCCGGCCAGCTTGCCACCGTTGTAGTTGTCTGTGGACACGAAGCTCGTGTAGGCCTCGCTCTTGAGCGCCGAGTCGATGATGACCACCGGGATCTCCTTGCGGACGGCATCCTCGACGGGGGTGCCGAGAGCCACATCATCCAGAGGCGCCAGGACGATGCCGTCCACGCCGCGGTTGATCATGTCCTCGACGATCTTGATCTGGTCGTCG
>CAYRFY010000466.1:0-1942 GCA_964423635.1 uncultured Armatimonadia bacterium
AAGAATCCCCTGGGATGTAGCGAGATCCTTCGCTATCTCGCTGCGCGAGATTGATGCTCAGGATGGCATTTCCACGCGATGCCCAGCTTTCCGGCCGGACCTCTAAGAGATGTGCATGCCGCAGTCCACGTGTAGCACTTCTCCGGTGACGGCACTGGCCATGTCGCTGAGGAGGAACACCGCCGCATTGCCCACCTCGTGCAACTGCACATTGCGGTGCAAAGGCGCATAGGCCTCGGCCCCGCGCAGCAGAGTGGTGAACTGCGGGATTCCCCGGGCCGCCGGTGTGCTGATCGGGCCGGAGGACAGGGCGTTGCAGCGGATGCCCCGGGGGCCCAGTTCCGAGGCCAGATAGCGCACCATGCTCTCCAGGGCCGCCTTCACCGGTCCCATAGGACCGTAGGCGGGCACGACCCGTTCGCTGGCCAGATAGGTCATGGCCATGATGCTGCCCCCGTCTTTCATCAGAGGTACCGCGCCACGGGAGATGGCCGCCAGCGAGTAGCTGCTGATGTCGTTCATGAGCGCGAAACCGTCCCTCGAGGCGCCAAGCATCCCTGCCTCAAGGTCCTCGGCGCTGGCGAAGGCGATGCTGTGGACGACGAAGTCCACCCGGCCCCACTCATTGCCGAGACGCTCGTACAGGGCCGCGATCTCTCCGTCCTTGCTCACATCGCACGGCACCGTCAGGGCGCCGCCGATCTGTGCCGCCATCTGCTGGGCCCGGGCCTGCTCGCGCTCACCCCGATAGCTCAGGCACAGCGTGGCGCCGTGCTTGTGGGCCGCTTCGGCGATCGCCCACCCGATCGTGCGCGGGCTGCGGATGCCGAATATGACTCCCTTTTTGCCGTTAAGCATGGAATGCAATCGTCTCCTCCTGTTCGTGCACACAAGGTGCCCCGCAGACACTGCGGGGCACCTTACCGTGAGCGTATTCTATTCGACCGCGCGGCTATCGTCAATCGGCGGGGCCGCCGTCGTTCTCGGCGGCCGCTCTCTTCCTCCGCCACCTGACCACGAGGATGATCACCAGTAGCGGCACCCACAGCACCGAGCCTGAGATGAGCACATAGATGGTGGTGGTCAGGATGGCCCGTGCGATCAGCGCCAGACTTCGCACGGCGCTGCGCAGGTGGTAGCCCAAGTCGTACTTCGTCGTCTCGGCCACCGCGGCCTCGCCCCGCTCGAAGAACCTGACGCTCACGGTGCTGAGACTCACCTGGTCTTTCATCACCCGCATTTGTCCCTCGAGCTGCTCGATTGTCCCGCGGACCTCTGCCAGACGTGCGGAGACCTTCAGCACGTCCTCCAGCTTTCCACCCCGGTCGTAGAGCTTGATGACCTCCTGCTCCTCTCGCCTGGCGTTGCGGATCCTCGCCTCCAGGTCGACGTACGCAGCGGTGACGTCCTGCACACCGGTGGTCCAGCTCTCCACGCGCCCGATCTTCCGCACCTGCTGCAGAGCGGTATCGAAACTGGCGGACGGGACTCTCAGGGAGATGTTTCCGCTCTGACTGCCATCGGGGGCGCGGTTCACCGAGGTGTCGGCGACGAAGCCTCCCAGCGAGGAAGCAATCCGTTCAAGCTCGACCAATGCGCTCTGGGCGTCCTGCACCTCCACCGAGATCATGGCGGTGCGGATCAGGTGCCTGGATTCGGAAGCCCGGGGCGCGGCCTGAGCGACCGGTGCCTCCGGAACGGTGGCGATCGCCTTGTCGGCGGGCATGTCGGGACCACCGCCCGCCATGCCCGGGACGCCACCGCTCATGGGAGCTGATGGCATCGGCGCGGCCATGAATTCCGGCGCCGCGGAGTCTATCTCGGCCCGCTGACCGGAGGGCGACCTGCCACAGCCGATCAGACCCACTGCCGCCAGAGCCGCCAGCCCGACCGCGACCACGCCCATTCTGCGAAGCAGTAACCATCCATTTCGCGGCATGAC
>CAYRFY010000466.1:1952-6692 GCA_964423635.1 uncultured Armatimonadia bacterium
GTCGGGGACGCACAGACCGACGCGATCGCGACTCAGCATCGTCAGTCAGACGATGGCGGGCGGTGGCGGGTTCCGGAGATAGGTGGCGTTTACAGCCACCGGCGCAGGTACTCGGCGGCCCGGGGCAGGTCCTCCTCGGGCGGCCCGGGCACGCGGCACTCCATGGCCATGTAGCCGTCAAAGCCGATCTCCTTGAGCGCGGCGAACCCGGGGCCGAAGTCTGTATGGCCGTACCCGGGCAGCCAGCGGATGGAATCGGCCAGATGCACGTGTTTGACCCACTTGCCCGCCCGACGGATGCTGTCCTCCATCCGAGGCTCCTCGATGTTCATGTGGAAGAAGTCGGCCATCACCGCGACGCCCTCGGGCTCCCCGGCCAGCTCGATGATCTCTACGGCGTCCTCGAGGCGATTCAGCAGGTGGGTCTCGTAACGGTTCAGCGGCTCGAGCAAGAGCAGAGTGTCGCTTTCGGCGGCGGTCTGGGCCAACTCCTGGATGATCTCCACCAGCAGGGCTTTCTCCAGCTCGATGGCATCGGCGTACGGCGACAGGTCCGGGATGCGTGGGCCGCCGAAAATGGGGACGAAGATCAGGCCGACGGCTCCGATCTGCCCGGCACACTCCAGGATCGTCTTGCTCTGGCTGATTGCCAGATCGCGCCCGGCCTTGTCGCTGTCCAGCGGACACCCATCGAACCCGGCGCAGATCGTTGAGGGCTTCACGGGGCTCTCCGCACAGGCCTTGAGGATCTCATCCACCCGCTCCCAGAGCCCCTTCCCGTAGAACTCGATCCCCTCGTAGCCCCACTCGGCGAGATTGTCCAGCTTCTCCGACAGCGTCTGTCCGGGGCAGAGCCCCTCCTGGCATGCGAGCTTCATGTCCATGACCTCCCGGTGATGGCGTGGTCCGGCGCGGCAGGGCCATCGGTTTCGGTGTCGACCCGGCCTGGATCGGCACTCAGTTTTCGTCGGGGAAGCAGAGAGCGTCAAGATGCTCGGCGATCTCGCGGAAGGCGGCGATGCCTAGTGCTTGGGCCGCCTGCTCTCCGCACAGCCAGCGCATGTGCTGCGTGTGCACGGTCTTTGCGTACCGTGCGCAAAGGTCCCGCTGCTCGGGGGCCGGTGCCCACGGAATCAGCAGCGAGCGCACTTCTTCAAAGCTGATGTTGGGGGTGCCGACGCCATTGATGAGGCGGTGCATCTGTGCCCACACCACCCGCGATTTCAGGCAGATCAGGGCGTAGACCGGATCAACGCCCCGGACGGCGATGCGGTTGACGAAGGAGCCCACCACGGCCGGAGCATCGCCGTAGTAGATGCACACGCGGTTCTTGGCCACCGAGGCCACGCCCGAGCGGGGCAGGAGGAGGTCTCCGCGCTGCACCCGGGCCCTGGGCCGACAGTCCCAGTCGCTGCCTTCCGGCACCCTCACCGCCTGTCGCAGGTCGGCGCCGGTGGTCGACACCTGTCCCTGGTGGATCACCGGGACGCCGTCGGCAATCCGCGGCGGTACCTTGCCGGTCACGATGGGTCCGTAGGTGATGTCGACGATGAAGTCACCAAGAGGACGCAGCATAAGGCGGCACCGGGCAAGGAGCGTCTCGTAGGCGGGATGCCAGAATCCCGGATCCAGGCGGTCAGCCAGGGCGGGGTCAGATTGTTCGTGCCGAGTGGTGAACACCTAGGGCACCAGTGGCTCGCCGTAGCGGTTTGAGAACGCGATCTGACTCAGCGCGAGACGCGGGCGCTGCCCGGGAGTCTCCGCCGGCCGGCCCAGAGGCGTGAAGGCCACGATCTTCAGCCCCTCGGGGATGCCCAATATCTCCCGGGCCGCTGCGTCGTCGTAGGCCTTGAGCCAGCAGGTGCCGTAGCCCAGCTCCGTGGCCTGCAGCATCATCTGGGTGATGGCGATGGTGGTGTTGAGCGCCATATAGGCGGCGCGCTCTAAAGGCGGCATGGAATCAAACCGCGATCTCATCAGCCGACCGGTGCGCTTGGCGATCGTCGGCTCCGCCGCGGTCGGGTCCGCCTGGGACAGCTCTACGATCCGCTCGGGGATGTCGCAGTGCGCGTCGGCCACGGCCAGGCAGGCAATCATCACCGGGGCCTGGCGGCAGATGGCCTGGTTCTGCTTGAGGGTCATGGCCTCGGCGGCCAGACGCTCCCGGGTCTCGGGGTCCCGGATCACGATGAAGCGCCACGGCTGGGAGTTGCACCCCGAAGCCGCAAGGCGCGCCGCCTCCAGCACGGCGAGCAGGTCGGCGTCCTCCACCGGCTGCGAGGTGTCGTACTGCCTGATGCTGCGGCGCTCGGAGACGGCCTGTCGGACGGTCATTGCTGTTGCTCCCTGAACATGGTAACCTGTGATCGCGTCTACATACCGCGGGTATTGGGGTATTATAGCACCGGACAAGTTCGCGAGAACCCCGGCCGCTCCCCGGCGACAGCCGAGACATAGCGTCATACCTCACAGCACACGTCTCGCAGGAGGACGACAGATGAACCGGAAGACACAGGGCCTGTTGCTGATCTCCATCGTGCTGGCCTGCTCCAGCGTCTGGGCTCAGGGCGTGGAAGGCGACAAGGTGCTACTGCAGTACAAGCCCCAGGTGGGCGAACGCGTGGAGTGCATTGCCTCCAGCGCCATGAAGGACCTGCAGATGAATGGCGTGTCTCTGGGCCTGTTCGGTAAGGCCTCCGGCACCCTGTCGATGGAAGTCCTGGACGTGGATGATGAGCGGGGACAGTTCACCCTCCAGGCGTCCTTTTGCGACCTGAGCGCCGACTTCCAGGGCCAGGAGCGTGAGCCGGCGCCGATCGCCCCTCTGCGGCTGACCCTCACCAGGACCGGGAGGCTCGAGGATGTCGCTCGTGAGCCGCAGACTGAAGATGAGGCCGGAGGCGATGGTCTCTCGGCGTTCACTTCCGGCGGCCTGCCCCTGGATGTGGTTTCACTTCTCGGGGCCACCGTGCAGTTCCCCGCGACCCCGCTGTCCGTGGGAGACAGTTGGGAGCTGGAAGACACTCGCGAACTGCCCGTGGTCGGTTCGGCAACTCTCGTCACCACCAACAAGCTTGTGAAGATCGACGGCAATGTGGCCTTCATCGAGACCACTATCGCCTCCGAGTTGCCGGCCTTCGAGATGGACAGCCCTCTGATGGCGGGGGCGAAGATGAAGGTGCAGTCGGCGCGGGTAATCAGCGAGAAGATCGCCCGGGAGTACGACATGGGCCGCTCGCTGGTCACGCGCGCCAAAGGCGACCTGCTCATCGAGATGAACGCGGATCTGGGCTTCGGCGAGACCACGATTGCCCTGATGGGTGACGTCGATTTGCAGCCCGTGGAGGAGCCGGAGGCCGAGGAGGAAATGGAGACGGTGCCGGAGGAGGTTCAGACGGCCGGTGCGCCGGCGGCAGGGCCGGAGCCCCGCAGCGTCCGGCTCGGCGCCCTGGCCGCCACCGGAGCCTACGATCGGGGCACCGCTCGCCTCGGCCTGGGGGTCGACCTGGCCAAGTCCCGGCTGGCGGCACGCCAGGACAAGTACGGCTTGCTGGCCAAGACCACCCGCATCGGGGGAAGCATTGACGCCGGCGTGGCCGGTGAGCGCGCAGGAAAGGTGACGCTGGAGGGCGAGTTCGCGGTCGGGCCGCTCTACCGTCGGGGGCAGGTATCGGTAGACCTCCGCACCGTGGCCGCGCGGGCCCTGGAGTTGGCACGACAGATCACCGCAACGAGGTAGGGCGCTTTGCATCCCTATCCACGGCCCGTCGCCGCAAGGCGTCGGGCCGTACTGCTTTGCACCGGCCATACCCAGAGACATCCATGCACAACCGCGAGCCTCTTCTTCTTCCCACAATCCTCCTGCTACTGTCCATCGGCGCCCTGATGGCGGGCCACATGGCCGCGCGCTATGGTTTGTTCTGGCCGCGCCGCCTGCTGGCCCCGCGGCCACCGGGGATCATCCTCCACCACAGCGCCTCCCCGGCCACGGAAGGAGGCAGACAGGTGGACGCCGCTCTCATCGACCGCTGGCATGCCCGGCGCGGCTGGGGTATGCAGGGCCCGGGCGGCGAGATCCATCACATCGGGTACCACTACGTGATCCTCGCCGACGGCACCGTGGAGCCCGGAAGACCTGAGTGGATGACCGGCGCCCACTGCAGAGGCCACAATGACCACATCGGCATCTGCGTTGTGGGCAACTTCAGCTCCAGCGCCAACCCCCATGGAGCCGCCGGGCCCAAGCGCCCCACCCCGGCTCAGCTCGAAGCCCTCCACCACTTGCTTTGTGACCTGTGCATCAAGTACCATCTGCAGCCGGGCGCCGTGCGCCGACACCGCGACCTGGGCGCCACCGCCTGTCCCGGCGATCGCTTTCCATACGCCGCTGTGATCCGCAGGCTTGAGAAGGACGACCGTCTTCGCCCGAAGCGGTGAGTCGGCGTCTCTTAGTCGCTCGTCGCTGCGCTCTGCGGGCAGCGGCGGCTTCCACCCCACCAAGGGTAACGGCGACACGACAACGACGAGGGCGGACGGCCTGCGGCAGGATACCCCACCCACAATGGCATGGGGCCGTCGGGGGACCGTTCGTGCCCGGCGATGGCCCTTCGGCGCCTTACCCAAGCATTTCCGACAGGTCTCCCTGCGATGAGCCAACACGAGCAGCAGCCGAGGACGACTGCGCGAGGTGCCACCGTCCGGGCGATCGTCATCGGCCTTCTTCTCATCGTTCCCCAGGCT
>CAYRFY010000467.1:0-6678 GCA_964423635.1 uncultured Armatimonadia bacterium
ATAGCCGAGCGATGGTTATTTGCCGTTGGTGGGGCGGGCTTTCCAGCCCGCCGCCCGTTGGTCCTTTGCCGTTGGTGGGGCGGGCTTTCGAGCCCGCCGGTTGTTGGCTCGCGGGCTGGAAAGCCCGCGCCACTGACGATAGCCGAGCGATGGTTATTTGCCGTTGGTGGGGCGGGCTTTCCAGCCCGCCGCCCGTTGGTCCTTTGCCGTTGGTGGGGCGGGCTTTCGAGCCCGCCGGTTGTTGGCTCGCGGGCTGGAAAGCCCGCGCCACTGACGATAGCCGAGCGATGGTTATTTGCCGTTGGTGGGGCGGGCTTTCCAGCCCGCCGCCGTTGGTCCTTTGCCGTTGGTGGGGCGGGCTTTCGAGCCCGCCGCCGTTGGTCCTTTGCCGTTGGTGGGGCGGGCTTTCCAGCCCGCCGGTTGTTGGTTCGCGGGCTGGAAAGCCCGCGCCACTGACGACAGCGAGGCGACGGCCGCCGCCGTCTTGCTCCCGCCTTCACCGACCCACGCCGCCCCTGCGGCGGCTATGCCGTTCATTCAAGGAGATACACACGATGGCTGAACAAGGCTTTGTCATTTGGTTCACCGGCCTCGCGGCCTCCGGGAAGTCCACCATTGCTTCGATGGTCGAGGAGCGCCTGCGGGGCATGGACAAGCTCGTAGAGAATCTGGACGCCGACGAGGTCCGGCAGAATCTCAGCCCCAACCTGGGGTTTTCCGAAGAGGCCCGAGACGAGAATACCAAACGTCTCGCCTGGATGGGCAAGCTCCTTGGTCGCAACGGGGTGAACGCGCTCATCGCCGCCGTGGCGCCGATGCAGGCCTATCGCGACCGGGCCCGGGACTGGTGTCCGAAGTTCGTGGAGGTCTATGTCTCCTGCCCGCTGGAGGTCTGCAAGGAGCGGGACCCCAAGGGCCTGTACGCGAGGGCCGAGCGTGGGGAGATCAACGACATCGCCGGCTGGCACCAGCCCTATGAGGCTCCGGCCAGCCCGGAACTGGTCGTGGAAACCGACAAGGTCGACATCGACACCGCGGTGGACATGGTGTTTGCCAAGCTCGAGGAACTGCGGTATCTCTGAGCGCGGCTTCGTGGGCCGTTGCGAGTTAGCCACGGGTGTGAGCCCTTGGAGCGCTCGTGATGCGCGTCCCATGGCCCTCGCGGTCGGCCGACGCCCCGGGGCTCATCCCACGGCCCGGAGGATCCTGGGGATCTCTGCGGGGCCGTAGGCTCCGTGCGCTGTGCAGCCGGTGGCGCCGTGGCCCGGTAGATCACGGCGCTGCCGGGGGCGGGCCTACCCGCGGGACGTGACCCGCCCACAGGTATCCGAAGGTGCGATAGGACTCTGCCGACAGCCTCCGCAGCCCCCATCCACCGGCGGCGATGGTCACATGGTCGATGTGGTCCCAGCCTCGGGGTTGCCGACTCACGCGGAAGAGGTGCTTGGGGATGCACAGCTCCCGCCACCCCTCCCAGTCCACCGTGAACTCATAGAAGTACGAGTCGATCAGCTCAGTGGCCGTGTCGTCCGAGTACAGGAGGATCTTGAGCTCGGTATCGTCGGCGGCCGACGAGAACAGCCAGAATCGGAGAGTGTCGTAGCCCCGCCAGTCGTGGGGAATCGCCGTGGTGCGTATGTGCGGCGTCTGCGCGTCGGCCAGCCATGCCCCCGACAGCTCCCCGACCGCGACCATCGACGAACTCGGCTGCAGGCCCTGCCACGCGGGGATGTCGAACTCCAGGTCGGACACCACCAGCCTGTCGGCGGCCGGCTGCTTGCGCAGGGCCATCCTGTCCAGGTACAGCACCGTCCCCTCCACAAACCTGCAGCCCTGCCACTCCACCGTGAAGGACAGCTTGTCCACGGCGTCCCAGCCCCGGGGACTTCGGTTGCTCCGGAAGGCCCGGAACGGGATGGCCAACTCCCGCTCGCCCTCCCAGTTCACCAGGATGGGAACGTAGAAGTAGTCGATGCCCTGCGTCTCGGGGTTCTCCGAGTAGACGAGAATGTAGATGATGGCATTGGTTGCCTGCTCCGAGTAGCACGACAGGCAGAGCGTATCGTGCTCGGACCAGTCGGTCACAGGCGAGGTCTCGACGACCGTCTTCGTTGTCGGCCCCAGCGACCACCGAGCGCACCACTCTCCGGAGGTGACGTGCTCGTCGCTGGCGTCGAAGCCGTTCCAGGCGCCGGTGCCCGCGAAGGCCTCGAAGTCGTCAACGATGAGGCCCTCCTCGGCCTGAGGGGCGATGGTGGGGGTCGCCTCAGGCTCCTGCGCCATCGTCGGAAGGCTACACGACAGGCACGTCAACGCCAACCACGCTATCCGGCACAGGTGTCGGTGGACCATGCTCGCAGCCATCCGTATCAGCCTCCGTATGCGCTCCGCGGGTGCCAACCGCCCCCTACTCCCCCGGCTCGATCCGTACCTCGTGGCTCCCCTCGGCCAGCGTCAACTCCACCAGCCCCGTTGCCGCGTCGAACCTCACAGCCTGCCCCTGCCCATCGACGGTGATGCTCTCCGGCGCATCGGGGCAGTGCACCTCAATGGTCTGCTTCGGCTCTGCGACGAGGATCGACGCGTGCGCCGCGCCGGCACCTACGTCCACCGATGCCCACAGCGGCGTGCCGCTTCGCAGCAGCACGTGGCCGCCGTCCGACAACCTGCGGATGCCGAAGCCCGAGAAGCCCGCGAGCCGCCCTTCCGCCGAGTGCGTGACCACCGCCACCGTCGGCGGCCCTTGGCCGTCCGCGTTGCTGCCCCACACAATGCGATCCACCGCACCCTCCGCCCGCGTCACCTCGACCCCGGCGCCGCCGAGGCTGTGCACGAGCCGCGCCGGGCAAGTCGGCGCGTCGGGGCCGCGCTGATCCAGCGGCCACGGGTACAGCACCGTGGCCAGGAGCGCCTCCGGTACCGGCTCCGTCACCTCGAAGGACACGTACCTGTCGCCCCGCGGATGCTCCTGCTCCCGGGCTTCCCACGCGCGGCCCCACAGCGTCTCGATCCTCAGCGCGGCGCGGTCGCCGGCAAGCGTGGCGCCTGTCTCATCCACGGTGAGCTGACCGGTGTACTGACACAGCCACTCCCACCGCGTCTTCCAGCGGGCGGACAGCTCGTCGAGGACAACGAAGTAGTCCGGCCTGATGAAGAGGATGTCCCGCACCACGGCATTGGCCTTCTCGGGGTAGACGGCCGTCGCATCGGAGCGCACGTAGTCGCAATGGGGGCCGTTGAGGAAGTGGGTGATGTGCGAATGCTCGCCACGGTCGCAGAGCTGCCCCTTGCCGTCCATGAGGATGGCATTGTGCCCGCGGGTATCCGACCACCAGTAGCGCGCCTTGCCGCCCTCATTGTAGTAGTCCACGGGGTCTGGTCGGCGGCCCCAGTCCGGCATCAACGTCTCGCCGTAGGCATGGAGGAGGAAGTGGTTGGCGTCCAGGTGGGAGTGGTGCGTGAGGTATCCGCTGCTCATGACCAACACCCGGGCGTCGTCATCCCACCCGCTGCGTAGGGAGGCCCAGTTGATGCCCGTGAAACGTTTGGCGGGCGGGCAGCGCGGCGCCGACTCAGCCAGCGATGGGTCGTAGAAGAGCAGATTGGGGGCGTATCCCGACTGCGTCGGGTACCTCCCGGCCAGCCACTGGAGGTCGCCACGCGCGGCGACCGAGGCGAGGGCGTGCACTACACCGCGGGATACGCGCTTGGAGCTGCTATCGGCGACGAGGGCGAATGATGACGGCGGGAGGTGGAGATGGAGGAAGAACTCGCCCGCCGCGCGAAGCGCGGGACTAGCCAGGAAGTCTGGACCCCCTCGGGCGCGACGCGCATCGGCGTAGGCCAGGATGGGCACAAGTGCGTAGTCGAAGTAGCTGAGGCCCTCAGGCCAGCCCCCGCTTGGGTCGGCGCAGCGCAGAACTCCGCGAAGCTGCTCGTCGGCGATCTCTACTACCTTCGTTGCCTCGGGTGTGGTCTCCGCAGCCAGTACCGCAGCGAGGCCAGTCCAGCAGCATACCACCGAGCACCAGTTGTTCGTGAAGTCACCGATCGGGAAGCCACCTGTCTGGTGCAAAGCCAGGAGCGGATCGAATGCCTCCGCCCGGACGCGGTCGGAGACGCGTCGGAGTAGATCGCCCGGCACGCGGTCACCGAGCCACTGGCAGGCGAGTGCGCAGGCGCCCGCGATCTCCGCTACATCAAGGTCGGCCGCGTGGGCAGTGTTGGCGCTGTTCCGCCAGGAAGGGCGCGCAAGGACGAGTTCGAGCATCTGGATGCAGCCATCCTGGGCGCGGGGATCGCCCAGCCAGCCGCCTACCAGCGCATAGGCCATCAGCCGCACTTGAGGACCGATTTCCGCCGACTGGGGCTTGGCCAGCATGGCGTCAACCAAGGCACGTAGTTGGGCGACGTCCTCCCGCTCCTGGCCGCCGGGAGCTAACCGTCGGGCGCCCGCGTCGCCGGGTGCGCGCAGCAGCAAAGCTCGTACCTCGTGGTCTGCCGGTGCGGGACACCATGCGCCCGCGAGCGCCATGGCCAACAGCGCGTAGGCAACTGAACTCAGCATGTTCCGACCCACGTTCGTGGTCACCTCCGGCAACGTGTCTGTGCTTGCGGACCCGGGGAGGCATCTGGGAGTGTGGGCCGCATGCAGGACCGAGAGCCTCCCGGGGTAGCATCGACGACGCTCGCCGTCTTGCGCACCCGCAGAGTGGCATCAGTCCGGCGGTCGCCCGTCCATCGCCGGGCTGCGACGCCAAAGGCAAGGGCTCACACGTACTGCAGTCGGGCGGCCTGCCCAACCCGACACCCGGCTGCGGGTGACGGGCAGAATCGCTCCCGCGGTGCTAATGAGGGAACCGGTGCGTCGCTGCTGCCACCGGGCGAGGTTCTGCTCGCCTCTTTCGCTCGCTGGTGCCCGGAGCGAGCGAAAGCCGATGGCACCTATTCGCCTGCAGGGACCGCGCGGCGCCCGGCTGCGAGTCCGCCTCTGTTGCGCTCACTGTGCTGGGTGTCGCGTCGCCGCTGGCCCGGGGGGCTCGCTGGCTCCGTAACGATCGGCCTGGGCCCTGAACATGGACGCGTACAGGCCGCGGAGAGCCATGAGCTCTCCATGGCTGCCCTGTTCGACCACGCGCCCGCCATCGAGGACAACGATTAGGTCTGCCATCTTGACGGTTGAGAACCTGTGTGAGATCAGCACGCAGGTCCGCCGGCCCGCGAGGTCTGCGAAACGCGAGAACAAGTCGTGCTCCGCGAGAGCGTCGAGCGAGGCGGTCGGCTCGTCGAGCACCTGTACTTGCGCGTCGCGCATGAATGCTCGGGCAAGAGCGATGCGCTGCCACTGACCGGTGGACAACTCCACTCCACCTGGGAAGATTCGTCCCAGGCAAGTGTCCCAGCCTTGCGGCAGACCCTGGATCAGTTCTGTGACCCCGGCCCTCAGCGCGGCCGAGTCAAGACGGACAGGGTCGTGGGCATTGCGGGGGTCCCCAAAGCCGACATTGTCCGCCACAGATAGGGGGTAACGTACGAAGTCTTGGCAGATGATGGAGAACTGACTGCGCAACGCGGACAGGTCGTACCTGCGGAGCGGGACGCCGTCCATCAGAACATCCCCCTCAGTCGGGTCATACAAGCGGCAGAGCAGCTTGACCACCGTGGTCTTCCCCGCACCATTGGGCCCCACAATGGCCACGGTGTCTCCCGGTGGTACACGGAAACTCACGTTCCTCAGGGCGTAGCTCTCGGTGCCGGGATACTGAAACCCCACCTCCCTGAACTCGATGCCGTGCCGGATCGGACAGGGGACCTGCTGTTGCTGCGCAAGGTGATCGGCTCTATCCAGACAGCCTTCCAGCTCTGCCTCGTCCATATCTAGAAATGAGAACATGCTCTCCAAGAACAGGCTGTTCTCATATGCGACCGCGCCGGAACGGAGCAGGAGGTCAGCTCCGCGCCACACGGCGGTTGCGGCCCCGAGATACATGGTCAAGTCACCGACAGTGACGACGCCCTGGAGCGCGCCATACACAGCATAGCCCCCGACGGTCGCTGCTCCGACTGCGGCAAGGAGCGAGGCCGCAAACAGGCCTCGCGCCCGAAGACTCTCCACCTGCCGCTCGTCGCCCATGATCCTACCCCAGCAGAGGGAAAAGCGCTCCAAGAGCGTATCCTGCAAACCGAAGGCCCTGATCTCCATGGCCGCCTCCCTGGACGCGAGAAGGCCAGAGACGTATTCCGCCATCCGCCGGTCAGGCGCGCGGGTCGTCCAGAGAGCGTGCGCCATCCTGCTGGCCGAGCCGGCGACAACGGCCTCAGGCAGCACTACCAGCAGCATCACCGCAGGCGCGAGAGCGTGGAGCCCCGACAGCAGCACCAGACTGCCCACTAGCTGCAGGAGGGTCCGCAACCATCCGCTCACGCTGTACGTGAGCCTCGAAGCACGCTCCTGCTGCATTGCATTGCTCATCAGATCGAAGTGAGCCGGATCGTCGTAGAAGGCGACGTCGAGACTGGCGGCCTTCCGGAGCAGCAACAGCCTGGCATGGGCTGCGGCACACCGACTCACCGTACTGCGGGACCTCTCGTCGAGCGCGAGTGCAAGGTTCTGAGCGACCCAGACACAAGCAAGAGCAACGAAAGCAAAATCACGCATTGATGCATTTTATGAACTGG
>CAYRFY010000468.1:0-6674 GCA_964423635.1 uncultured Armatimonadia bacterium
CCGGGATGCCACGGACGTGGAAGCCCACCTCGAGGGCGGTGCCGATCTCGATATCGGCGGAGATGTCCCACAGCTCCCCCTCGAGGCCGGACAATGGATGGTCGCCCGGAGCCAGGGAAACGTCTGCGATCTCGTGGGACGCGGCGTAGAGACTCTCGATCTCCCGAACCGGCCAGGCGAACATGCGGAGTCCCTCGGGCGTGCGGTGCAGCGAAAGCTCCACCGGGAAGTCCATCATCTGGTTGAAGGGCATCCCCGGCATCTGGCAGGTGCCCCAGGCGATCTGAATGCGGCGGCCATCCTGCTTGGGTATGTTGGTGAAGGTCTGGGAGGCGTAGAAGCAGTTGCCCCAGTTGTAGCGGGTCTTTTCGCCCTCGGGGGTGAAGCTCTTGCCGTCGAAAGCGCCGACGGCGTAGGCCCCATCCGCGGCGTAGAGCACCCAGCGCGTGTCCGCGGGGTTTCCATCCACGGGCAGCTCGAAGACCTCGGGACACTCGTAGTAGCCCTCGATGCGGCTCTGCAGCTCCCAGCTCTTGAGGTCG
This sequence comes from uncultured Armatimonadia bacterium, assembly GCA_964423635.1. Taxonomy (GTDB): domain Bacteria; phylum Armatimonadota; class Zipacnadia; order Zipacnadales; family JABUFB01; genus CAYRFY01. Next base: position 543 of record CAYRFY010000468.1, read on the forward strand.
GCGGAGGTGTAGAAGGCGATGTAGCGTCCGGGGTCTTGGCCCTCGCGGGGCTGTTCGTCATAGACGGCCATGACCCAGTGCTGTCCGGGCTCATACCAGATGACCTTGGGGTCGCGGCCGCTGTGCTTGACCACGGGGTTGGCCTCATAGTCGGTGAAGCTGCGGCCGCGGTCGTTGCTGTAGGCGATAGCCTCGCCCCGCCCGGTGCTGGTGTAGGCGGCGACGATCGCGTCCTCCTCCCCGGTCTTGAAGCCCGCGGTGTTCTCTGCATCCACCACGGCGCTGCCGGAGAAGCACCAGTCCCCGTACTGGACGGGGTACAAGGCGATGGGGAGCTCCTGCCAGTGCACCAAGTCGCGGCTTACGGCATGACCCCAGTGCATGTTCCCCCAGCCGGTGCCGTACGGGTTGTGCTGGTAGTACAGATGGTACTCCCCGTCGTGGTACACCAGGCCATTGGGGTCGTTGTTCCAGCCGCGGCGAGAGGTGAAGTGGAACTGCGGGCGGTAGGTCTCGTTGTACAAGTCGCCCAGTTCCGGTTCGTCGGTCTGCGTGATGGCCTCCAGGCCCCGGGACTGACGCGCCAGGGAATCCACCCGCAGCGTGGCGTCCTTCCCCAGCCAGCGACCGACATCCAGGAATACCCAGAAATCCGGCTCACCCGGCGCCAGCTCGATATCCAGCTCGCGCACCGGCGTGCCGTCCACGATGACGCTGAGTTTCTGCACGGGGGCCCCGCTTTTGACGGGGAAGTTGAGAAAGGGCTTGGTGATGGTCAGGTCGCGCGTTGCGTTCACAGCGACTTGCTCCTCACTTTGGAGTATCTGGTCGACGTTGATGTGTCCCCAGCCGCCGGTGCGTCTGTCCACGATGCGGAGCACTGCTTCGCGGCCCAGTAGCTCGCGCACGTCCCAGGCCTGCCAGTTGAGCCGCTCGCTGCCACCGGGTTTGTCGTTGGGGCCCGTGGCCGTGCGCACCACCTGGCCATCTACCAGCAGGTCCATACATGTCTCACCGGGGTACTTGCCGCCGCCGATGAGGAAGTTGATGAACGGGCGCTGAATGGTGAACGGTGGGGAGGTGAGGCTCCCGGTGGTGACATCGCCGCCGTAGAAGCTGTTCACCAGCCCCCGCCCCTCGTATCCGCTGACCTGCATCTGTCCCGGCAGGGTGCCCCGGGCCGGTCCGGGGCCGAAGGCCTCGCCCTGCACCGCCCAGTCTCCGTAGTCATCGCCCTCGAAGTCGGCGATGAGGATATCCTCGCCGTGAGCGTGGACACACAGCGTGAGCAGGCCGAGCAAGACGACGGTCGCGACGTCCATGGGACGGTCCTCCGGGGTGATAGCGGCCGAGGATCTCCTTTCGTCGCGACAGTGGGTTGTCCTCCCGCGGGCGGTGCAGGGAGGGACGGAGGCGGAGGCGAATCGAGGAGGAATGCTCGACGTACAGCGGCTTGCGGCGCCCCTCCCCGCGGGGCGGTGGCCCGCTTTCCCTCCCCTTCGCGATACGACGCTCAGGAGAGGGCAACGGCGAAGGGCGCCCGACTCGCCCAAACGCCGGGGCAAACCCACGGAATGAGGGTGCGATCCAGTGAGTAAGGTCATCCTGGCGACGCTCTGGCTGTGCGGAACTGCAGGTGCACAAACAAGCAGCATCGACTGCGGAGAGCTGCAACTCGGTTTCGATGGCACGACGGGACAATGGGCCTGGCTGAGCACCGCGGGCGGGGCGAACCTGCTTGGCGGCGATCAGCCCGATCTGGAGGTCTCCCTGGATGGCGCAAAGTGGCCGGAGAGCTGGGCGGCCGAGGCGCCTGTCGTCGCCGGATCGCCCGATGAGCGGAGTATCACCGTCACCCGGCGGGCGGGGGACTGGACAGTCGTGATGGGGTACGGTGTCTCCGGCACCACGGTGCGCCGCTCCGTGCGGCTGATCTACTCCGGAGCCGAGGCGGTGAAGGTGCGCGGCGCCGATCTCTGCGTCCCCGGAATCACCCTGACAGGGGCGCCGGACGTGGTGTGGAGCCTGCCGGGCAACTACCCCGTGGCCGAGCATCCACTCTCGGCCAATTCGCCCGGACGCCGGACCCGGGAGCGCGGCTGGACCTGGTCGGATACCGGCATGGCCTACGTGCGCTCCGAGACGGCGGGGCTGTCGGTGCTCGTCTGCGACGGCCTGCAACTGGACAGCGCCACGGTTTCCGTGCAGGAGACGGAGGGCGCGGTGAGCCTGATCCATGGGTTCGGGGCTCTGGCCACGCTGCAGACCGGGGATGAGCTGGAGGTGGGCTCTCAGCTCGTGCGCGTGGCCGGCGGGACCCGTGAGAGTCTGCAGGTCGCCGGGCCCGAGCTGGCCTATGCGGCACATCCGGGGCCACCTGACGACCGGCCCGAATGGCTTTCCGGAGCCGTCCTCAGCGAGCTGCACCCCTGGGGGCGGCTCTGGGCCTGGGGCGCCGGGGATCGCGGCTCCCGTATGCCCTCTATCGAGGCCCAGCTTCCGTACCTCAAGGGGCTGGGGATCGACGCCATCTGGCTGTTACCGGTGTCCGAGAAACCGCCGTGGGTCTACCACCTCCCGGCCTTCCGGCACATTGACGAGCAGGTCACCACCGCCCAGCAGCTTCGGTCCTTCATCGCCACCGGCCACAGTCTGGGGATGCGGGTGCTGATGGACCTGGTCACCTACGGAGTCAGCCCGGACAGCCCCGATGTGGCGTCCCTGCCCGAGACCGTCTGGTGCGTGGACGAGAAGGGCGAAAGGACCCGGGCGTGGGGCGGAAGCGTACTTGCCGCGGACTGCTCGGAGCCCGACTGGCAGGCCCACATCCTCGACCTGACCTCCTGGTGGGTGAGGGAGTTCGGCGCCGACGGCTTCCGCCTGGACTGCGGCGGCTGCGGGCAGGCCCCCAACCACCGCCCGCGAACGAGCCTGCACGCCAACGCCGGTATGCTGGCGGGCGGAGTGGAGCAAAACCGCCGGATCCGTCAGGCGATCCGCAAGATCAACCCCGAGGCGGTGCTGCTCCCCGAGGCCGGATCGCCGGCATTCTTCACCTGCGGCGACATGGTGTTCGATTACCCCCTGTACATGGTCTGCCGCGAGATGACCCGTGAGCCCAGTCGGGGGCGGTGGGTCTCGCAGCTCCGTGACTTCCTGGCGGCCCAGCAGATCACCCACGCCGCCGGCGCGCTGCAGGCACTGGTGAGGTTCACCGAGAACCACGACACCGTGGCGGCCCCGGAGCTCTTCGGAGTCGGCCCGTCGCAGGCCCTCACGGCGCTGCAGGCCTTCCTCCCCGGCGTCCTGTTGCTGTACCAGGAGCAGGAGATCGGCATGGGCCCCGAGCTGCGCGCGTGGCTCAAATTGCGTCACGAGCTGCCCGAGTTGCGCTCCGGGGCCGCGGACTACGAGAGCGTCACCTGCGACGACCCCTGTGTGCTGGCCTTCACCCGGTCGCTGGAAGACGAGGTAACCATCGTCGCGGTCAACTTCGGTGACGCGGTATCCCGCTGCAGGCTGGACGTGCCGACAGAGCTGACCCGGCGCCTGCCGGTAGTCTGGGACGCCGCCGGTGGTCGTGTGAACCCGGCGGAGCCTCTGGCCATACCCCCGTACCGTCCGCTGCTTCTGACTCTGCGCAGCGATCCGTGCGCGCCTGCCCCGGCACCCGTCGTCGAGAGTGTGGCCGGACGGCTTCAGGTGCAGGAGACATCGGAAGACCTGCCCGAGGGGGGCGTGCGCCATACGCTCCGCCCGGGCCCGGCGAAGCGGTGGTTTGTCAGGACATCCGAGGGCTTGGTCACCGATGAGTTCGTGGATCGGCACCGCGGTGTCGCGGCGGGCGAGAGCCACGTGGATGCCACATTGCCTCTGGCCCATCTATGGCGCCCTCTGGAAAACGGCCTCTGGGACGGCCCGGGGGAGAAGTCGCTGGGCACGATCGCGGCCGATGGGAGCATGGTGGAGGTGTCCTTTGGCGATGTCGCGGCCCTGCGGCGCGTGCGGATTGAGGACTTCTCGGCCATCGGCGAGGCGGTGGCGCTGGTGGTGGATAGCAGCGTGGGGCGGCCCTTCGAGATTGGTCACCATGCCGATGGGGAGCGGCGGCTCAGTGAGCTTGCCCGCCTGCCGTTCGCCGCCTCTTCAGCCGGTGTGCAGGTGGACCCGCTGTGGGTGCGCTTCGGCAACGAGCACTACTCGGTGGTGTTCAGCCGCAGGCACGGCGGGGTGATTCAGGGGCTCTTCCGTGCCGGCGATGACCGGTCGCTGGTGCGTCCCGGTGCCGAGGTCTACACGGACTGGGGGCTGTATGACAAGGGGAGACATGCGTCCGGTGAGTGGGAGACGAACCCGAGGCTCTCGGTGGAAGAGGCGAAGGGTCGCACTCTGGTGACGTTTCGCGGGCGGCTGCGGATGCCGTCGTGGAACGGGGTGCAGACCGGCCCTCCGGCCGGTCCGGCGGTGGACTTCCGGCTCAGCTACGAGATGGATGACACGCCTGTCATGGGTGTGACCTTTGGCGCGACACCGGCCACCGACCGACCCGACACCAGTGCCTTCTTAGCCTACCGTCTGCCCCTGGCTCTGGTGGAGGAGTGGCAGGTGACAGGAGGCGCCGAGACGATGGGGGGCAGGACGGGTGAGCGGCCCGGTGAGCGTGTCTTCCAGGCGATGGCGACCGCGGACATGGCGGCGCTGCGGCTACGGCTCTCGGGGAGTGCGGGGGACACGCGGATGGGTGGGGTTCATGGCGAGCCGACGGGGCCGGACAACCCCTTCCTGCTGGACGAGGGGCCGGGGAGCATTCAGTGGTTCTTCGCCTTGCTTGCGGGAACGAAGACGGATCTCGCGGCGGGCCGCGAGCGGTGGGGGCACTTCGAGTGGTCCATAGACTGATCGTGTGAGAGGCCTGAGTCTTTACGTCTTTTTGGGGGCGTCGTTGCGCTGGGATGTGTGTTCAGGGCGCGGGGCATAATACCACTATTTCATCCAACACTGCGATAGGGAGCGGAGTTCCGAGAAAGATGCGATCCGCCGCAGCGGACGCCGAGAGCACTTTTGGCTGACTTCATGGCGAAAGCGGATTGGAACGGCGGCGGAGAGGCTGAGTGCCGCCGAAGGGACGAATAGAGCCCATGGGCCTCAGCAATGATCCAAGATTCTCGTTGACACCCAAATTGGAGCGTGGTAGTATGGGTAGTGTGGGAAAGCTGGTTCGGCTTCCCACGAACAGACGATGGCTAGGGTACACTTTGCCGTGACGGACAGGCACTTCCAGGCTTGGCTGCGGGCGAAGCACTAGCCAATACTCGGAAGTGAGGTGTTAGCTAGTGGCGATTGGGACCGTTAAGTGGTTCAACGACGACAAGGGCTTCGGGTTCATCGAGACGGACGGCAGCGAAGACGTGTTCGTGCACTTCACGGCGATCGTCGGCGATGGCTACCGCACCCTGAACGAGGGCGCGAAGGTCGAGTTCGATATCGTGAGTGACCAAAAAGGTCCTCGAGCCGAGAACGTCACCGTCATCAGCTAACCGCTGCCCGTACCGACATTCACCAGCCCCCCCTCCGGGGGGCTTTTTTGTGTGACAACTCCCTGGACGTACGTCCAGTCACACATCTCTCCCGATGATCCATGGATCCAGTACCCGCGACGGCCTCTTCCACGGGTCTGTGGCCCTGCCGGCGCCGGGGACCGCGAGGCCACCGTCCGGCGCGCATCTGGGTGGCAGGTCAAGAGCGCCGGGGCGGCGAAACCGGTGACCGTACACGGAGGCAAAGGGAGGGCTGCTCAGATGCCGCGGGACGACGGCACCGGCGGCCGGAGGCCAACGGGCGTCGGCTTTGCGTGTGAGGCGACGCTGACGGTGGGCGTGTTTGCGTACGTGTGGCTGGTAATCGACCCGAGCCTGCACTTCGAAGCGGGTCCGTGGTTCCCGGCCTTCGCCCGCGGCGCCGATTTCGCGGAGCCGTTCCTGCGCCGACCGGGCGGACCGGTGCAGTACGTCGCGGCCCTCCTGGCGCAGTTCCACTACTACGCATGGGCCGGTGCCGCCATCACGGCGGCCATTTGCCTGGCACTCATCGGTGCGACCCGCGGCCTCCTGGAGGCCTCCGGCACCCGGCCGC
>CAYRFY010000469.1:0-3660 GCA_964423635.1 uncultured Armatimonadia bacterium
TCCTCGGCCTGGGGGTAAGCCGAGCCGATACGCAGCTTGATCTTCTCCGTAGTGCTCTCGCCGATGAACAGGTTGAACTCCCGGCGGATGAAGCTGGAGATGGCTTCGTCCATCTCCTCGCCGGCGATCCTCATGGATGCCTGAGCGCAGATGCCGCCCAGGGAGATCACGGCAATCTCGGTGGTCCCGCCCCCGATGTCGACGATCATGTTGCCCACCGGCTCGGCGACGGGCAGGTTGGCGCCGATGGCGGCGGCCATGGGTTCATCGATGATGTCGATATCCCAGGCCCCGGCCTGCCGCGCGGCATCCTGCACCGCGCGGCGCTCGACCTCGGTAATGCCCGAAGGCACACCGATGACCATCCTGGGGTGAACCAGCCAGCGCCGTGGTTGGCACTTGCGGATGAAGTGCTTGAGCATGGCCTCGGTGGCGTCGAAGTCGGCGATGACTCCATTCTTCAGCGGCCGGATCGCCGAGATGCGGGCCGGTGTACGGCCCACCATGCGCTTGGCGTCCTCGCCCACCGCCAGGACCGCGCCGGTCTCGGTGTCCACGGCCACCACCGACGGCTCCCGCAGCAGGATACCTCGGCCTCGCACGTGGACGAGAGTATTGGCCGTGCCCAGGTCAATACCCATGTCGCGGGAGAACCTCGAGGTCCAGCGCGCGGTGAGCCGCGAGAGACGGTCGAGCAGCCCCAGACCGCCCGCATGCGCCCTGGGGCCGCGCAGGGAGTGCGTGGCGCGCCCCGCCGGGGCGGACCTCAGTCGCGATGCCGTCTCCTGGTCAGTCACGTTGGTATGTGATTCCTCTGCCGTGCTGGTGATGTCGACTGAGGCAGCGTTTCTCATGACTCTTGCGGCGAGGCTCGGAGCCGGCGCGAACCTGCGTCCATCTCCTTCGGTATCGCTTCGGTACCCACGGAGGCAGCGAACCAACAGGCGGCCCGGGCAGTCGCCGGCATGAGGCCCTAAAGAGCACTTCGGGCTTCACTCCCTGCCCAGCATCTGGCGCACCAGCTCCATCGGCAGTCCCACTATGTTGGTGAACGACCCCTGGAAGCGAGCCACGAGCCGCCCGCCAAGGCCCTGGATGCCGTAGGCCCCGGCCTTATCCATGGGCTCGCCGGTGGCAACATACGCCTGGATCTCGGCATCGGACAGGAGGCGGAAGGTCACCCTCGAGGTGGCCGTCCGGCTGTCGATGTCGATCTCGTCGCCGACGGCGGAGAGCAGCGCCACGCCGGTATGCACGCAGTGCTCGCGGCCGGAGAGTCGGCGCAGCATCGCCGCCGCGTCCTGAGCATCTGCGGGCTTGCCCAGCACCTCGTCATCGACGACCACGATGGTGTCGGCTCCGAGCACCAGCCGGCGCGGATGGCGCCGGGCGACCTGAGAGGCCTTGGCCTCGGCGGCGCGGCGGACGAAGGCCAGAGTGTCCTCGGCCGCTTCGCGCAGGGGCTCCGGGTCGTCGGCACTGATGACCTCGAACTCGATCCCGCACTGGGCCAGCAGCTCTCGGCGTCTGGGCGAGGCCGAGGCCAGGATGAGTGGAGCCTCGAGGGCCCCGACAATGGGGCTCACAGGCGTCCCGACCTCCAGATGGACCACAGCAAGTACACGCCCGCCACGGCGCACACCGCCCAGATGGTGATGACGCCCTGCCGGGTGAGCAGGCTCACCGCGCGGTCGCTGGACATCATCAGGGAGGAGCCCACCACCAGAGCCGACACCACCAGGGAGAAGGCCACGCGGTTGCACATGCTGTCCAGGCGTGCCAGCGGCCCCTCCAGGCGATCCGGCTCGACCTTCACACGCAGTGCCCCGGCCTGGAACTTCGCCAGCACATCGCTGGTCTGCCGGGGGATCATCAGGGAGAACCGTTGCAGGTCCCGCAGCGCCCGCCAGGCCTCCCGGAAGATGTTCTGGGGCCGTACCCAATTGCGCAGGACCTCCTGAGCCACGAGCTGCGCGGGAGTACGAAAATCGAAGTCCGGCTCCAGTTGCCGACACCCGCCCTCCACCAGCACCATGGCCCGCAGGACGGCGGCGAAGAACGCAGGCATGCGGATCTTGTGGGTGAACAAGACCCCCATGACCTCCTCGAGAAACTCGCCGATGGCGATCTTCCCGCTGCTGATCCCCGAGTAGCGTCCCACCACGCGCTCCACGTCCAGGCGCAGTTGGTGCAGGTCCGTGTCGTCGCTGGGAACGCCGGTATCCAGGATCTGGTCACAGATGGCCAGGGAATCCTCATCGAGTGCCGCGATGAGAAGCTGCACCATGCTCTCCCTGGTCTCGCGCCCGATGGAGGCCACATACCCGCAATCGAGCAAGACGACCTCGCCCTCCCCGCGAATAAGGACATTGCCCGGATGCGGGTCGGCGTGGAAGAAGCCCTTGACGAACACCTGGCGCAGGAGGGCGTGGGCCAATGTGGCCGCGACATCGTGCTTGTCCACCCGCAGGCGGGCCATCCCGGCATCATCGTCGATGCGCACCCCCTCGATGCGCTCGAAGGTGAGTACCTTCCGGCTGGTGTGGGTCCAGTGCACGTTGGGGACGGTCGCCTTCTCCTCGTCCTCCATGGCCTGCCGGAGCCGGTCGGCATTGCGGCCTTCGTTGTTGTAGTCCAGCTCGTTGCGGAGGTTATGGGCGAACTCGTCCGTCCATTCGGAGATGCGCCATTCCTTGAGTGTCGGGAGGTGCTTCTCGGCCTCCCGAGCGACGAAGCTCAGGATGCGCAGGTCCATGGCGACGATCTTCTCCACCTGGGGCCGCTGGACCTTGACGGCCACCTTCTCCCCGCTGTGCAAGACGGCATAGTGGACCTGTCCGATGGAGGCGGCGGCGGCCGGCTCATTGTCGAACTCGCTGAACAACTGGGGGATCTTGGCGGACAGCTCGTCCTCGACCAGATCCCGGATGGCCTCGGCCGGCTCGGGAGCCACCTCATCCTGCAGCTTGCGGAACTCGCGCACATAGTCCAGCGGGATCAGGTCGGGACGTGTCCCCAGCACCTGAGCGAGCTTGATGGCGACGGGGCCGATCTCCTCGCAGGCGATGCGGACCCGGACCGGCAGGGCGAGTTCGCTGGCATGGGGGTCGACGCCCTGGCCCTCGCGGCCCCGGGCGAAGCGCGACAGCCCGATGGTGCCCAGCACGTACCCGAACCCCAGGCGTCGCATGATGCCCGCAATGTAAAGAGCCCGCCGCAGCAGTCCCGCGGGGCGCAGACCGGCGCTCTCGGAGCCTCCTGTTTCAGGTGACAATGCCCAAATCCTCTCCGCAGCTTGGACAGCGGCCGTCACGGCAGCGAACGGTGGTTCCGTCGGCGCCGCCGCGCTCGACAACGACCTCGCCGCACGCCGGGCAGCGAGTTTCCGTGGTGCCGGACATGTGGATATTGCCGACGTAGACGAAGTCCAGGCGCTCTCGTGCCAGTTGATGGGCGCGCTGCAGCGTCTCCGCGGGGGTCGGTGGCGCGTCGAGCCGGTACGCCGGGTGGTAGCGAGACAGGTGTACCGGCAGCCGCCGCGATACCGAGGCCGCCCAGTCGAAGAGATCGATCAGGTCCCGGTCGGAATCGTTTTCCCCCGGGATGATCAGATTCGTGATCTCCACAAGGCACGTGGCGGAAGCCAACTCCACCGTGCGG